>JANNYI010000113.1:0-13455 GCA_031410015.1 Betaproteobacteria bacterium
CCGGCCTCGGCGGGCAATCCCGCGCGGCGCGACTCCACCGTGATGCGGTCCGCCACGATGAAGCCCGAGTAGAAGCCGACGCCGAACTGGCCGATCAGCTGCGCGTCCTTCTGGCGTCCGCCTTCCAGGGCCGCCACGAACTCGCGCGTGCCGCTTTTGGCAATGGTGCCGAGATGCGAGACGGCCTCCTCGGCGCTCATGCCCACGCCGTCGTCGCTGATGGTGACGGTGCGGTTGGCTGCATCGAACGAAACGCGAATGGCCAGCGCCGGGTTGTCCTCCAGCAGTGCCGCGTTGTCCAGCGCCTCGAAGCGCAGCTTGTCGCAGGCGTCCGAGGCGTTGGAAATCAGCTCGCGCAGGAAAATTTCCTTGTTCGAGTACAGCGAATGGGTGACGAGGTGCAGGATCTGCTTGACCTCGGCCTGGAAAGACATCGTCTGTTTGGAGCTCATGGTCGAATCCGTGAAGAGGAAAAGGCGTGGCGCCGCGCGGGCCGCGGGCGAAAGGTGGGGGCGACTGTTTGAGGCTTCAACCCCCGGCGGCGGCGGACAGGCGTCTCTCCGGAGTGACGCTCCCCCGTACCGACGCAGCGAGGAAGGGGAGCCTGCCCCGATTCCTGCCATGGCCGCGTTCGGCACCGCCCTTTGCCGGCGCATCCCGGAAATTACGCACTGTAGGACGTGCAGGCTCCTGTTGTCCTACACCCGCCGTGCGCAAGGCCGACCGCAATACGCGGGGCCGTCCGAATCCGCGCGCGGATGCATCAAGGCACCATTCTTCCATGGCTCCGGGGCACCTACCGGAGATTCTCAACGGACGGCGCCCGCAAAGATCGGGAAACCGCCACGGACAAAAGGATTCAATGATGAACAAGCCGCAAAGTACTTCCCTGATGCTCGCGCTGATTGCCGGATTTGCCCTTGTGGGCGCCGGTTGCAGCGATCGCCAGAATACCTCGACGTCGGCCGCGCCGCAAAACAGCGCTGCCGCGAAGGCAACGCTGCCCGCCGACGGCGCCACCAAACGCGCCGGTGTCGCTATCGATGACACGATGATCACCACCAGCGTGAAGACCGCAGTGCTGGCCGAGCCGGGACTCTCCTCGCTTAAGATCGAGGTCGATACGAAGGACGGCGTAGTCACGTTGAGCGGCACGGTCGCCACCCAGGAACTGAAGTCGCGCGCCACGCAGATCGCCCAGAACACGAACGGCGTGCGTTCGGTGGTCGACAATCTTGCTGTCAAGACCGGCTGAACATCGCCGTAACGAAGTGAAAGGGCCGGCGCATGGGTGCGTCGGCCTTGTCACGCTTGGGAGTGATTGCCCGTTTGATTGACCTACTCGGCCTTGATTCCCGCCGCCTTGACCACCTTGCCGTACTTGGCGAGGTCGGCCTTGATCTGCGCGCCGAACGCGTCGGGTGTTCCTGGCGTGGCGGTGATGCCCAGCGTCGCCAGTTTTTCGATGATTTCGGGGCTCGCCAGCACCGCGTTCAATTCGCGGTTCAACTTGTCGACGATGGGCCGCGGTGTCTGCGCCGGCGCGAGGATACCCACCCACGAACTGACCTCGAACCCGGCCACGCCGCTTTCGATGAACGTGGGCACATCCGGCAGCGAGCTCGACCGCTTGGCGGAGGACACCGCGAGCGCATTGAGCTTGCCGGTCTTCACGTACTGGTGCGCGCCGGCCACCGCGGTGTAGACCAGCGGGATGTTGCCGCCCAGCGCGTCGCTGATCGCCTGGCCGCCGCCCTTGTAGGGCACGTGGACGAGATTGGATCCCGTCTGCTGGTTGAGCAGCTCGCCCGCGATGTGCGGCGTGCCGCCGATACCGGACGTGCCGTAGGACACGCCCTTCGCCTCCTTCTTCGAAAACGCAATCAGTTCCTGCAGCGTCTTGTACGGCACGCCCGGATAGGCGACGAGAATCAGGATGGCGTCGCCGATCTTGCCCACCGGCGCCAGGTCCAGCAACGGATCGAAGGGCGCGGGGCTGAACACATGTGGATTGATCACCATCGTGCCGTCGAAGCCAAGCACCAGCGTGTACCCATCGGGCGCGGCACTGATAACACCCTTGGTGCCGATGTTGCCCGAAGCCCCCGCCTTGTTCTCGACGACCACCGCCTGGCCCAATCGCTTCGCCAGCGCCTCGGCGATCAGGCGGCCGCTGGTATCGGTGACGCCACCCGGCGCGAACGGCACGATGAGCTTGATGGGCTTGTCGGGATAGTTGCCCTGCGCGAACGCGAGCAGGGGCAGCAGGCACGCGGCAAGCAAGGTCAGCAGGCGGGTCTTCATCATTCCGGTTCTCCTCGTCATTCGGCGTGGTCGCGGTCGAAGTCCCAGACATCCTGGAAGCCCATCAGCAGCGACAGTTCGGTGAAATCGTACAGCGGCACGGGCGCGCCCACCGTCGAGCCCGTGACCTTGAGGTGTCCGAAGACGCCCGCCATCGCCTGGATCGCCGCCAATAGCGCCGATACCGGAAAGATCGCAATGCGGTAGCCGATGGCTTCGAGATCGGCCTTCGGCAACACCGGCGTGCGGCCCTTCTCCACCATGTTGGCCACCAGCGGCAGGTCGAAGCGCGCGCCGATGATGCGCATTTCCTCGACCGTTTCCGGTGATTCGATGAAGAGGATGTCGGCGCCAGCGTTGGCGTACGCGTCGGCGCGCCGCAATGCCTCGTCGAGCCCGAGCGTGGTGCGCGCGTCGGTGCGCGCGACGATCAGGAAATCGGGACTCGCGCGCGACTCCGCCGCCACGCGGATCTTCTTCACCATGTCGGCCATCGGGATCACGCGCCGGCCGGGCGTATGGCCGCACTTCTTCGGAAATTCCTGGTCCTCGAGCTGGATGGCGCTGGCACCCGCCTGCTCGTAGCCGCGCACCGTCTGGCGCACGTTGAGAAGACCGCCATACCCGGTGTCACCGTCGGCGAAGAGCGGCACCGTTGATTGCGCGGCCATCGTGCGCACGCGGCCCACCATGTCGGTGTAGGTGGCGATGCCGGCATCGGGCAGCCCCAGGTGCGACGCCACCGTCCCATAGCCCGTCATGTACAGCGCCTCGAAGCCGAAGGTGTTGGCCAGACGCAGCGACACCATGTCGAATATGCCGGGGGCCACGAGCAGGTGGCGCGTGCCAAGTCGTTGCTTCAGCGTGGTGCCGGTCATGATTCGGGGCTCGGGGAGGGGCGAAAGATGACGACGTTACCAGAAGCGTTCCGTTCGCATCGCCATCCCCGCCATAATGCACGCCTACTTGAGGAGCCCAAGATGCCCGTCCGCCGGAACCGCCTCGCCGCTGCAGCAAGCCCACTTGTCCTCGTCGCCGTTCTCCTCACCGCGCTTGCCGGATGCGCCACGACGCCGGCCGACGACCCGCGTGCCGCAGCCGAACGCGCCACCGCG
Source organism: Betaproteobacteria bacterium (assembly GCA_031410015.1). Taxonomy (GTDB): domain Bacteria; phylum Pseudomonadota; class Gammaproteobacteria; order Burkholderiales; family Casimicrobiaceae; genus VBCG01. The sequence goes on from JANNYI010000113.1 coordinate 3,420, forward strand.
GTCATCGCGAGTCCCATCCGAACGGACCAGGACCGGCGCATGGACGCGGCGCGCAAGCCCGCGGAGTTCATTCCGTTCACGCAGGTGAAGCCGGGCATGCAGGTGCTCGACGTCGCGGCCGGCGGCGGCTACACGTCGCAGTTGATGGCGCTAGCCGTGGGTCCCACCGGCATGGTGTGGGCGCAGCGGGAACAACCGGGCGCCGCGCTGACCAAACGCCTCGCCGATGCGCCGCAGGCCAATCTCGTGGTGGTGCTGCGCCCATTCGAGGATCCGGCGTCCGACGCGATGCCCAAGCTCGATCTCGTCACGCTCGTCCTCAACTACCACGACATCACGTACCTTCCCGTCGACCGCGCGAAGATGAATCAGCGCCTGTTTGCCGCGCTGAAACCCGGCGGCCGCTACATCGTGGTCGATCACTCGGCCAAGGCGGGCGCGGATGTTTCCACCGGCAAGTCGCTGCACCGGATCGACCAGGCCATTGTGATTGCCGAAGTGCAAAAGGCCGGCTTTGTCCTCGAGGCCGAAGGCGGTTTCCTGCGCGACCCTGCCGACAAGCGCGAAACCACATCCGGCGACTCGCAGTTTCCCACCGACAAGTTCGTGCTGCGGTTCGTCAAACCCAGGTAGGCTGCACGCTAGATTCAGGGACAGACCACGGTTTTTGCCCTAACGGGCGTACCACCTTCCGGCGTCGTGTCACCGGTCCGCGGACGTCCCGGAACTCCCCGCCGAGCGCGCCGCTGCAGCATCGTTTCGACCTCGGCCTGAAAGCTGGCGGTGCCCAGCACGACATTGCCGTTGGTGGATTCGCGGATGGCGCCTGTCATCGTGGGGTCCGCTCCCTCCCCAATAAGCGCGCGATACGTATCGCGGCGCGACGCACTTGACGCGCCCAGCGCCAGGTACTCCGAATGCGGCGTCAGCATGGCCAACGCGGCGCCTTCCGCATTTGCCCGGTAGCTGGACCATCGATATTGACCAGGGTGCGCGACCATACCGGCGCGAACCGGATTCAATTCGATATACCGGTAGCATGCCAGTACGTACGTCTGGCTTTGCGCGAGGCACGATTTGAACCGCCCTTCCCATAGCGTGCCGGTGCGGCCGTAGCGTTGGTTGACATGCTGCACGTAATGTTGCCCGAGATACTTCATCAGCATCGACGCGCTGTCGGCCTCTTCCGGCGTAAGCAGAAGATGAACATGGTTGGTCATCAACACGTACGCATGAATCGCGCATCGAAAGCGCCGGGCAAACCGGTCCAGATGCTCGATGTAATACGCGTAATCGTCGTGGGCATGAAAACAAGCAGCACGATTGTTTCCGCGCTGAATGACGTGCAATGCAATTCCGGCAGCCCGGAGGCGCGCGCGGCGGGGCATTGCGGCAACCTACCGCGGCCCGGCGGCGCGCGGGCGCGCTTGCGCGGATCGAGATGCCAAGTTGGTTTCCATTGGCGAAGCCTACGCCGGATGCGTACGCGCGCCATCATCCGTTCAGACGACCGAAAACGTGGTCTGTCCCTATTTAGATGAAGCGAATCTCGTCGGCGGGCACCGATAGCGTCACGCGGGTTCCCGTGGCCAGGGTCGATTCCCCCCGCGCATGTGCATGGTCGACCACCACGCGCGCACCGGCCACCTGGACTTCGTAACGCAAAAACTCGCCCAGGAACTCCTCGCCTTCGATCGTGCCGGTCATCCGCATTTCACCTTCGATGGCCGCGGGACTGCCCGCGGACATTCGGATCGCATGCGGACGAAACGCGATTTCGCCCTTCGCGCCCGGTGGATCGAGCGATGCAGGCAACGTAACCTCGCCAAGCGCCGGTGACGAAAAATGCAACGCGCCCGCGCCGCGCGTGAACGTGCCGCCGAACAGGTTGACCGAACCCACGAACTGCGCGACGAAGCGGTTCACCGGATGGTCGAAGAGCTCCATCGGCGTGCCCACCTGCTGGATCACGCCCTGGTCCATCACGGCGATCCGGTCGCACGTGGTCATCGCCTCCTCCTGGTCGTGTGTGACGAAGATCGTCGTGATGTTGAGGCGCTTCTGCAGCTTCTTCAGTTCAGCCCTCGTCTGCACGCGCAGCTTGGCGTCGAGATTGGACAGCGGCTCGTCGAGCAGCAGCACCTGCGGCTCGATGGCCAGCGTGCGCGCGATCGCCACGCGCTGCTGCTGGCCGCCCGAGAGCTGGCCGGGCCGGCGCGCCTCCAGTCCCGTCAGTTCCACCATTTCCAGCGCGGCGGCCACCTTGCGCCGGATCACGTCGCGCGGCAACTTCCGCTCCTCCAAGCCGAAGGCCACGTTCTGCGCCACCGTCATGTGCGGCCACAGCGCGTAGCTCTGGAACACCATGCCGACATCGCGCTGCCACGGCGGGATCGCGCTGACGTCGCGGCCCGCGATCAGCACCTGGCCCGACTGGTTGCGGTTGAAGCCGGCAATGAGCCGCAGCAGCGTCGACTTGCCCGAACCGGACGGCCCCAGAAGCGCGAAGAACTCGCCGGGCTTCACCGACAGCGTGATATCGCGCAGCACCTGGGTTGCGCCAAAGCTCAACGCTACGTTGCGGATCTCGACGGATACGGGCGTCATGACTTTTCTCCGGGAACATCATGCACTGAGCGCGAGGCCACGATGTGATGCGAGTACCACGTGCCAAGTCCGATCAGCACCACCGCAATCACGCCGAGCGCGGCGCCGGGTCCGCGTCCCGCGATCGACTGCATGTAGAGATAGATGCCATACGACATCGGCGCGAGGCTCTCGCGGCTGGTGAGCAGGATCGTTTCCGAGATTTCTCCCGCCGCGGTGACGAAGCTGATGACGAAGCCGGCGAGAATACCGCCCATCATCAGCGGCACGACAATGCGCCACACGGTGTGCCAGCGGCCGGCGCCCAAATTTTCGGCGGCTTCTTCGAGCGAGACGTGTACCTGCGACAGCGCCGCCATGCACGAACGCAGCGCGAAGGGCAGCCGGCGCACCGAATAGGCCAGCACGAAGATCAGCCAGCTTGCGGTGAGCGGTCCGATGAAGGGCAGCTCCACGCCGCGGAACGTGCGCAGGTAGCCGATGCCCAGCACCAGCCCCGGCATCGCCAATGCCACGGTAACCATGTGGTCGAGCAGCTGCCGGCCCGGGAGCTGAGTGCGCAGCACGATGTAGGCGATCGCCGTGCCCAGTACCACGTCCAGCAATGCCGCCAGTCCGCAGTACAGGAACGTGTTGTAGATCATTCTTGTCGAGTCCTCGAACACCGTGCCGAAGTGAGCCAGCGTGAATTGCTCGGGCAACACGGTGAAGCTCCACACCTTCGACAGCGACAGCAGCAGCAGGCCAAGATGCGGGGACAGCACCAACAGCAGCACGGCGCCGATCCAGCCGTAGGCCAGCACCGCCTGCCACGGCGTCAGCCGGCGCAGCGGCGCGCCGACGCCGCCGCGGCTCTGATGGCGAAGTCGCGGCGCTTCACGAACCACCACGAACCGCCCATGGCACCGATCGAGAACACCACGAGGATCACGCAGATCACGTAGCCGATTGGGTCTTCCAGCCCGATGGAGGTCACGCGCAGGTAGGCCTGTGGCGCCAGCATGTTGGTGACGTTCAGCACCAGCGGCGTGCCGAGATCGTCGAAGACCTTGATGAAGACGAGCGACGCGCCCGCAATGTACCCGGGCAGCGCCAGCGGGAACACGATCCTGCGGAACAGGCGAAAGCCGGAGCTGCCGAGGTTCTGCCCCGCCTCCTCCATCGAGGTGTCGATATTGGCAAGCGAGGCGGCAAGGTTCAGCAGCACGAATGGAAAGTAGTGCAACGTCTCGACGAAGATCACGCCATTCAAACCCTCCATCAACGGCAGCGTGAAGCCGAAGGCGTCGTTGAGAATCAGGTTGAGCGAGCCGGAGCGCCCGAACAGCAGCTGCATCGCCGCCGCGCCGACAAAGGCGGGCATGATGAGCGGAAGCACGCCCAGCGTGTGGATCACCATCGCGCCGCGAAACTGGAACCGCACGGTAAGGTACGCGAGCGGCACCGCGAGCATCGACGCAAAAAGCACCGTCATCCCTGCTACGTAGAGGCTGTTGGCGAACGATTCGCGCATCAGCGAGATTTCGGCGAATGCGGAAAAGTGCGCCAGCGTGAAGCCGCCGTCGGCATTGCTGAACGCCGTGTCCACCACGGTGGCCACCGGAACCACCAGGAACGCAAGCAGGAACGCCGCGATCGCCAGGGCGACCGCGGCGACGCCCGGAGTGTCGCGCGTCACGTCGCGCGATTGGCGATGGCGGCAGACATCGCGGTTGTCACTTCGCACTGGAGGCGAGTTCCACCGCGCGCGCGTAGTTGGCCTTGGCTTTGGCGGCCCACTCTTCCTCCACCCTGGCCTTCTGCTTCGACGCCGTCTCGTCCTTCTTGTCGGCCTTGAAGAGCGCCAGCAGTGCCTTCTCGGCGATCTGCTTGTCGTCCACCACCGGCGAGAACGTGAGCTTCCGCGCCTCGTCGAGTTGCGCACTGGCCTTGCCGCCGAGACGCTTCTCGGCCTCCCAGATGGCCTTGGTGGCCGCCGCCAGTTCCTTGTGCCGGAACGTGATCATCTGGTCGAACATCGACACCACGACGTAGTAGCGTGACTCCGAGAGATCGGAGTCGAAGTTGACCTTGGCCTGGATCGACCCGCTGAACGGATTGGGATAACCGGCCGGGGCCTTCGCATAAATGGCCGGCATCACCGGCAGGCGGCTGATGTCCTTCTGCAGCAGCAGCATCTGACCTTCCTCGGACAACGTGTACTGGATGAAGCGCTTGCCGCCTTCGGGCGACTTCGAACCCGCGACCAGCGCGATGTTGGCGGGAACGATGGCCGTCACCGACGGGTAGACGAATTCCACCGGCATGCCGGAATTTTTTGCCGCCAAGCCGAAGAAGTCGATCACGAGGCCGACGCCGAACTGCCCGTTGGACACGCCGTCGGGCACTCCGAACGAACGCTCGGTGATCGCCGCGCTGTTGCCGGAGATCGCCAGCAATTGCGCCCAGCCCTTGTTCCACCCTTCGCCCTGCAGGATTGTTTCCACGGTGAGGTGCGTGGTACCGGAGCGCGACGGGCTGGACAGCGCGACATGGCTGAAATACACCGGCTTGGCCAGATCGGCCCACTCCCTGGGCGCCGGCAACTTGTTGGCCGCCAGGTAGCGCGTGTTCCACATGATGCCGTACCCGGCCAGCGCCTGGCCTTTGTAGAATCCCTCCGGATCGTTGATCGGATACGCGCCCACCTTGTCGGGAATCGCCGAGTTGCCACCGTCGACCTTCTGCAGCAGCTTGCCGCTGGCCAGAACCTCGAAAGCATCCGGCGCCGAGGCCCAGAACACCTCGGGGCGACCGCCCACCGGCTGCTCGCGCACATAGGCAATGCCGGCGGCCGTGTTCTTGTTGAGGATTTCCAGCTTGTCGCCGGGATATTTCGCCTCGTAGGCCTTTTTGTAGGCCGCGGTGAGTTCCTTGGGGAACGAGGTGACGACCGTGACCGTGTCGGCCAGCGCAAGCGCGGGAAGCAACAGGGCGACGGCAAGGGCGATTCGTAATGTGGACATGCGTTCTCCCGGGTGGTGTTCGAAAGGACACCTCGTTTGCGGTGGCCGGAGTATTGGGGGTTCGGTGGCACCGGTCAATCCGGATTGTGACAGCGCGGGTTGCCGCCATGGGGTATAAAACGGCACTCAAGGTTCAACGAAGCTAGGAAGGGCGACCCATGAAGGATCCCATCAGCAGGAAAATCGATCTCGGCCGCTGCGGCGAAGTGAAGCTGCACGTATCGGGCAACCGCAAGCGGCTGCTCATTGAATTTGAAGTCGACGCCGAAGGTTTCGACAAATCCGGCCTCAATGCCTTCATCGACGGGCTGAAGGAAATCCGCGAAAAGATGGAGCGCTGAGTTCCAATGGGGCATGACATGCCGGCGGCCCACGTGGGCACCATCGCGCCCGCCGCAGTTCAATGCCAGAAAGATCATCAATGACCCGACGCCTGATCGTTCCGCCTGGCCTGACCCACCTTTACGAGCGCCTCCACTATGCGCCTGGGATTGTGATCGGCGACATCCTGTATGCCTCGGGGCAGGTGGGCCGCGACGCCGATCTCAACGTGATTGCGGACCCCGAGGCGCAGTTCGAGCAGGCGTTCCGCAACGTCGGCATGGTGCTCGAAGCCGCTGGCGCCACGTTTGCCGATGTCTTCCAGCTCGAGACCTGGTTCCTGCACTACCCGCAGGACCTCGCGATCTTCCGCAAAGTGAAGGACCGCTACTTCGTCAACGACTATCCCACGTGGAACAGTTACGGCGTCGCTGCGTTGTCGATGCCGGGCCTGCTGGTCGAGATCAAGGTCACGGCGCAGGTACGGAGCCCGTGACCGCGCCATGAACAAGCCGGTGGTGGCGGTGCTCGGCAACGTACGCGTGCTGCTGCTCGACTCCATCACCTGGGTCGATGCCGACGATGCCGGCCAGATCGTCATCAGCGGCTCGCACGGTGGCCGCAGCGCCGCCGAATACGTGATCCTGTTTCCGCTGGCGCTGTGCTGCATCAACGACGCGGGCGTAGGCAAGGATCGCGCCGGCATCGTGGCGCTGGATATGCTGGAGGCGCGCGGCACCCCCGGGGTCGCGTTCAGCCACGATTCCGCGCGCATCGGCGAGGCGCGCGATGCGTGGGACCATGGCGTGATCTCCCATTGCAATGCGCGCGCGACGGCGCTGGGCTTCGGGCCGGGGGCCATTCTGCGCGCCGCCATCGAACGCATCTTCGGCGGGCGCTGATCAACGCGGTCCCTCTATAACCTGTGCGCGCGATCCCCATGCGCGAATCCGGGCCAGGCGATGCCATCGCTCTTCGCCAGCGCAAGCACCTTGAAGGACTCGCCCATTTCGGACGGCGCCAGCAGCTTCTGCACCGCCGACGCTGCGCGCAGGTAGGCGGCTGACGTCGGTTCGCCGGTGTCGCGCAATGCGTCGAGCACGCCGGCATTGACGAGGAATGCCGCCTGCGGCGCAAAGCCCGCCAGCGCCAGTCCCGCCTCGACGCCAGCCACCGCGATGGCGGTGAAGTCGACGTGCGTCGTGAGGTCGGCGAGACCCGGCCACACGAAGGGATCGGCCGTCGCGCGATGCCGGTAGTGCGCCAGCAGCGTGCCGCCATCGCGAGCAGGCGCGAAGTACTCCCGCTGCGGATAGCCGTAGTCGACGAGCAGCATCGCACCGCCGTGCATCCGTCGCGCGAGCGTGCCCACCAGCGCTTCGGCGGCCGGATTGATTTCGCTTGCGTAGTCGACGCCGGATGGAAAGCGCTCTGCCGCCATGGCAATCAGCGCGGCATCGCGCAACGGCCGCTCCGCCCACGCCAGCTCGGGTGCCGCGACCACGCCGCGTTCGAACCACTTGCCGCCGCGCCGAACCACCAGGCGTGGCGGAATCGCGTCTAGGACCTCGTTCATCACGATCGCGCCATCGATGTGTTCCGGCAGCGTATCGAGCCAGGTGACGCGCGCCGCATGCGCCGGCGCGCGGGCCGCAAGCGTCGCCTGCTGGCGCTCGCGCAGGTCCGGGCTGACGTCGAGGATCAGGTATCGCTCAGGCAACGCGTCGCGCGCCGCCAGCGCGTGCAGGAGGTCCGCTGCGAGCGCACCGCTGCCGGCGCCAAGCTCCACCAGCTGGCGCCCGCGCGTGGCCGCGAGGATGGGCGCCACCTGCGCGGCGAGTGTTGCACCGAAGAGCGGCGTCATTTCCGGCGCGGTGACAAAGTCGCCATCCGTGCCGAACTTGCGCGCGCCGGCAACGTAGTAGCCCAGCCCGGGCGCATACAGCACGTGCTGCATGAAGCGCTCGAACGTGACGAAGCCGCCTGCCGCAGCCACCAGCTCGCGCAACGCCGCCACCACCGCCGCGCTGTGCGCACGGGCGGCGGGAACGGGGTCGGGTAACGCGGAAGGCAGCGCAGTGCGCATGCGTGTCGAGGGCGCGAGCGGGGGGTGGTGCCGGGTTGATGTGCTAGTGTGCCGGAAATCCAGCGCCGGAGTGACGCGTGCAGGGAAAAGTCGTCTTGATCACTGGCGGAGCCAAGCGCGTGGGGGCAGCGATCTGCCGCCGCATGCACGGCGCCGGCGCCAGCCTGATGCTGCACTACCGCGCGTCCGGCGGCGAGGCGCGGCTGCTGCAGGCGGAATTGAATCACGCGCGGCCCAATTCGGTGGCGCTGATCCAGGCGGACCTCCTCGAAACCGCCAAGTTGCCGTCGCTGGTCGAGCAGACCCTGCACACCTTCGGCCGCCTCGACCATCTCGTCAACAATGCGTCGTCCTTCTTTCCCACGCCCATCGGCGAGATCGAGCTCGACAACTGGAACGACCTGATCGGCACCAACCTGCAGGCGCCGTTGTTCCTCGCGCAGGCGGCGGCGCCCGCGCTGCGCAAGGCTGGCGGATCCATCGTCAACATCGCGGACATCCATGCCGACCGGCCGCTCAAGAGCTACGTCGTCTACTCGATCGCCAAGGCCGGCCTGATCGGGCTCACGCGCTCGCTGGCGCGCGAACTGGCGCCCGAAGTACGCGTCAATGCAGTGGCGCCGGGGCCGGTGCTGTGGCCCGACGACGAGTCCTTCGACGAACTCTCGCGCCAGCGCATCATTTCGCATACGCCACTGAAGCGCGAAGGCACGCCCGAGGATATCGCCGGCGCCGTCCATTACCTGCTGGCGGAGGCCCTGTACGTGACGGGCCAGACGATCAACGTCGACGGCGGCCGCAACATCGCGATCTGAGCACGGCAATTCTGGCATGGTGACCGACGCTACACCCCGCCCGCCCGAAGCGACCTCGGGCTACGTGCGTATGGTGGCGGTGGTGGTCACGCTGTTCGCGCTCTCCACCGCAATGCGCGCGGCGCAGGCCCTGCTGGCGCCATCGCCGGAGGCCGTCGCGACGGCCCTGCTGTGGGCCGCGCTGCTGGTGGCCATTGCGTCGACGGCGATCGCCTGGCTGCGGCCGCGCTTCATCGCGCTGGCGATCATCGGCATCCCGCTCGGCTTCATGCTGGTCAACTGGGATCTGTTCGACGACCCGTCGTTCGCCGCCACGATTGCCGCGGTGCCCGTTGTACTGGCGCTGATGATCGCCGCCTGGGCGTTTCTGGTCCTGCCGTTCCTGATCCGGCGACAGGTTCGATTGCCGGCGCGGCTGGCCGACGCCTTCCAACCGTGCGCCGACGCGGCTTCGCTCCCGGCGCCATTACGCGCGGCAACCGAACCGCTGCGCGCGCTCGGCTTCGAACCCCTCGCGACATTGGGCGACACAACTGGAAGCGAGCGTCTGGACGGCGCAATCCTGCTCGCGCCATCGTTGCCGTACAGTGCGACCGCGCTGTACCTGGTCCACCAGGGCCACGCGCTGGTGGTGCTCCGCTTGAGCGGGCGGCGTCAGGATCGCAGCAGCGAGGTGGTCAGCGTGGCCGACCGCATGTATCCGGATTTCCTGCCGGCGCCGGACAATGAGGTCGAGTACCTGTTTCCAGCGGCTACCGCGGCCGAATTGCTGGCCAATCTCGACCGACTCGTTCCCCAGCCGCAACCCGTGCAGGCGTTGTCGCGCGAAGCGTGCCTGGCGCAGCTGGCCCGCGACAAGGACGCGCGGCTGGAATGGTGGATCGCCCGCGGCTGGGTCGAACCGAACGCCGTCGCCGGCCAGCATCGAATCACTCTGCGCGGCGGATTCGTCGCGGTGTGGCGCATGCTGTGGCCCGGCCGCGCCATCATTGCGGCGCGCCGCCGTCGCGCCGGCGCGGAAGCGCTGAGTCGCTTGTATGCGAAGCTGCAGCCTCGCTGCGATCGAACAACCAACACATGTAGGCGAGGCTTCAGCCTCGCATCGGTGCTGCGTGGCGATTGGTATTCAACGTAGCCGCGGCGAGCGGCGGGCCGCGCGGGGCGGGCTTAGTCGCCGCAAACCGTGTGGTCGGGCGCGAGCC
>JANNYI010000114.1:0-2485 GCA_031410015.1 Betaproteobacteria bacterium
CGCCCGCTCCGCCGTCCCCACTTTTGCGTCATTCACGCACGCCGGCGCGTGCGCTAAGATGACGCCGCCCTCTCCACCACGGAACCGGACATGAAACGAATCCTGCTCTTCGTTGCCACCAATATCGCGGTCATGGTCGTCCTGGCGATCGTGCTGAGGGTCTTCGGCCTCGACCGGGCCGTCGGCGGCGGCGCTGGGTATGGCGGACTCCTCGTCATGTCGGCCGTCGTCGGCTTCACCGGCGCCATCATCTCGCTTCTGATCTCCAAGTGGATGGCCAAGCGCTCCACCGGCGCGCACGTGATCGAGCAACCCGCCAACGAAATCGAGGCCTGGCTGGTGGACACCGTGCGGCGGTTGGCCGACAAGGCGGGCATCGGGATGCCCGAGGTGGCCATCTACGAGGGCGACGCCAATGCCTTTGCCACGGGTGCGTTCCGCAATTCCGCGCTGGTGGCCGTGTCCACCGGACTCCTGCAGTCGATGAACAAGGAGGAAGTGGAGGCGGTGCTGGCGCACGAGATCGCGCACGTCGCCAACGGCGACATGGTCACGATGACGCTGGTGCAGGGCGTGGTGAATACCTTCGTGTTCTTCCTGGCCCGCGTGATCGGCTCGATCGTCGACCGCGCGGTGTTCAAGAGCGAGCGCGGCAACGGGCCCGGCTATTTCATCACGGTGATGGTGCTGCAGGTGGTGCTGGGCGTGCTTGCCCAGGTCATCGTCGCGTGGTTCTCGCGGCACCGCGAATTCCGTGCCGATGCGGGCTCCGCCCAGTATCTCGGCTCGCCCACGCCGATGGTCAACGCACTGCGGCGGCTGGGCGGCGTCGAGCCCGGGCCGTTGCCCGAAGCCATCAAGGCCTTCGGCATCACCGACAAGGCCGGCTTCATGGCGCTGTTCTCGACGCATCCGCCGATCGAAGTGCGCATCGCCGCGCTGCAGTCGGCACGCTGAAGTCCGACACGCGGATGAAATTCAAGATCGAGACGCAGGACGACAAGGGCATCTGGAGCGATGTCTTCGCCGCCGACGGGAAGCTCCTCACGTTCGACGACGAGGCGTCCGCGCGCGCCGCGCTGGCCGATCGCTTTCCGATACTGGTGCAGATGGAGAAGTACGCGGGCGGCAAGCGCACCCGCGTGATCCGCATCCTCGAGGACGAGGACGACTGGCCGAAGCGCGACAAGCCGCGCTGAAAAGAAAACGGCCGACTCGCGTTTGGGCGGGGCCGGCCGTTGTTCGATCTGCGCAGGGCGAGCCCTGCGCAGAGAAGAGTGCTTACTTCAGGTGGTTGGACACCAGCTTGGTCATTTCGAACATCGAGACCTTGCCCTTGCCACCGAATACGGCCTTCAGCTTGTCGTCGGCGTTGATGTTGCGACGATTGACCGGATCCTGCAGCTTGTTCTTCTTGATGTAGTCCCAGATCTTCTTGGTGACTTCGGTGCGCGGCATCGGCGAGTTGCCGACGACGGCAGCGAGCACAGCCGACGGCGTCATCGGCTTCATGAACGCGGCGTTGGGCTTGCGCTTGGCCGCGGGTTTCTTGGCGGCCGGTTTCTTCTTCGCCGGTGCAGCTTTCTTGGCGGGAGCTGCTTTCTTTGCAGCGGGTTTCTTGGCGGCCGGCTTTTTCGCCGCAGTCTTCTTCGCGGCGGGCTTCTTGGCGGCGGGCTTCTTCGCAGCTTTTTTGGCAGTAGCCATAAGTCTCCTTCCTGTCGATTGGTGCGAGCGGACAATGCCGATCGTTCTGAAGCAGGCCCTCCTGTCTCGGGTTACCACTCCATCGGCGCCGACTATACCGCATTTTCCCAGCAAGGGAAGGGCATCGCAGAGGGAAAACCTGACGTGGCGCAACGAGTGTTGCGCGGCGCGTACGTCTTTCGGGGCCGCGGCTAGCGTCCGCCCAGCCACTGGATGAAGCCCTGCAGCACGAACGCGTTGGCGATATCGACGAAAAATGCGCCGACGAGCGGCACCACGAGGAAGGACCGAGGCGACGCGCCGTGCGCCTTGGTGATGGCGGTCATGATGGCGATGGCGGTCGGGGTGGCGCCCAGCGCCAGGCCGAAGAAGCCCGCCGTGGTGATGGCCGCGTCATAGGAGCGACCCAGCAATCGGAACACCAGGAACAGGAGCAGGACCCAGCAGACGGCGACCTGTACCGCGAGTACCACGAGCAGCGGCAACGCCGCATCCGCCAGCGTCGTCAGGTTGAGCGACATCAGCGACATGGCCAGGAACAGGCCCAGCGCGATTTCGGAAATCAGCGCCAGCGACGGCGTGCCGGCCGGCCATGGCACCCGCGGCGCCAGCGGCGGCACCACGTTCGAGAGCACGATGCCCATGAACAGCGCGGTGACGAATGCCGGCAGCGTCACGCCCATGCTGCGCAGGAAGTCGTTGAAATAGCCGGAGATCGCGATGGCAATGGCGATCACCAGCAGGCTTTGCAGCACGCCGTTGGCATCAATGCGGGGCTGGC
>JANNYI010000115.1:0-9568 GCA_031410015.1 Betaproteobacteria bacterium
AATTGTTGCTCATCACCAGCATGAGCATCGAGAACGTGAAGAGCGAGATGTACGAGAAGAAGCGGGAGTAGCCCGGATCGTCCGCCATGTAGCCGACCGTGTACACGTGCACCATCAGCGACACGAAGGTGACCACGAGCATCATCGTCGTGGTCAGGGGATCGATCAGGAAGCCGATCACCATCTTCACGTCGCCCGACACCATCCACGTGTAGAGGTCGCCGTTGAACGTGTTGCCGGCATTGACGTCGCGCCAGATCACGAAGGAGGCAACGAACGCCACGGCCACGCCGATGATGGTGAGCCAGTGCGACGCCGACCGTGGCATCTTCGTGCCGAAGAGACCCACGACCACGGCGGCCAGCAGCGGCGCCATGGGAACCAGCAGGTAGAGTCCTTGCATCGTCATCGTCGCGGCCTCAACCCTTCAGCTTGCCGAGATCGTCGACATTGATGGTGCCGGCGTTGCGGAACAGCAGGACCAGGATGGCGAGCCCGATGGCCGACTCGGCGGCCGCCACGGTCAGGATGAAGAACACGAACACCTGGCCGTCCATGTTGCCGAGATAGCGCGAGAACGCGATGAAATTCATGTTGACCGCGAGCAGCATGAGCTCGATCGCCATCAGGATGATGATCACGTTCTTCCGGTTGAGGAAGATGCCCGCCATGCTGATGGCGAACAGGACGGCGCCCAGCACGAGGTAGTGCGCCAGCGTGGGCGCGGTGAGGAGTGACGACATCATTTTCCTGTTGTTCTCGTGTCGCGGCAGGGGAAGGCGCCAGCGCGCCGGCCACCCGCCCCGGTCATTCCCTGGTTTCCGAAGGCAGTTTGAGCACCCGCACGCGATCCTCGCGGCGGACCTTCACCTGCTGTCCGGGGTCCTGATACTTGGTGTCGCGGCGCTTGCGATGCGTCAGCGCGATGGCGGCGATGATGGCCACCAGCAGCAGCACCGCGGCGATCTCGAACGGATAGACGTAGTCGACGTAGATGAGCTTGCCCAGGGCCTTGGTGTTGCTGCCGGCCGCCTCGGGCGGTGCCTCGGTGCCGCCGATGCCGCTGCCGATCAGCACCAGCGCCATCTCGATCAGCACCAGCAACCCGACGGTGGCGGCCACGGGCACATAGCTGCGGAAATTGGTGCGCAGGCTGTCGAAATTGACGTCGAGCATCATCACGACGAAAAGGAACAGCACCATGACCGCACCCACGTAGACCAGCACCAGCGCGATCGCGAGGAACTCGGCCTTGAGCAGAATCCACAGGCCCGAGGCCGTGAAGAAGCAGAGCACGAGCCACAGCGCGGCGTGCACGGGATTGCGCGTCGTGATGACCCGCAGCGCCGCGAAGATCAGGATCGCGGCGAAGATATAGAAAGTGGCAGTGGCGAAGGTCATGAGGGATTACCTGTACTTCGCGTCTTCTTCGCGGTCGCGCGCAATCTGCGCCTCGTACCGATCACCCACGGCCAGCAGCATGTCCTTGGTGTAATACAGGTCGCCGCGCTTCTCGCCGCAGTATTCGAGGATCCGCGTTTCGACGATAGAGTCCACCGGGCAGCTTTCCTCGCAGAAGCCGCAGAAGATGCACTTGGTGAGATCGATGTCGTACCGCGTGGTGCGCCGCGTGCCGTCGGCACGCTGCTCGGATTCGATGGTGATGGCCAGCGCCGGGCACACGGCCTCGCACAGCTTGCAGGCGATGCAGCGTTCCTCGCCGTTGGGATAGCGGCGCAGCGCATGCAGGCCCCTGAAGCGCGGGCTCTGCGGGGTCTTTTCTTCCGGGAACTGCACGGTGACCTTGCGCGCAAAGAGATAGCGGCCGGTCAGCGACATGCCTTTCAGCAGCTCGGCCAGCAGCCAGGTATCGAAGAAGCCCTTGACGCGTGCGTACACTGGGTTCTCCTAGTGGAATAGAGGCGCGAAGCGCGTCTGCATCATCGTGCCGAGGAACACGATCCAGACCAGCGTGACCGGAATGAACACCTTCCAGCCCAGCCGCATCACCTGGTCGTAGCGATAGCGCGGGAACGTCGCGCGCACCCACAGGAAGCACAGCAGCACGAAGGCCATCTTGGCGGCAAGCCAGATGAAGCCATCGCCCAGCGGGGCCACGCCGAACACCTTCATCTCGTTGAGCAGCGGCCACGGCGCCAGCCAGCCGCCGAGGAACATGAGCGCGGTGAGCGCGGCGATCAGGATCATGTTCATGTATTCGGCGAGGAAGAACACCGCAAACGCGACCCCCGAATACTCGACGTGGAAGCCGGCGACGATCTCGGACTCGCCTTCGGCCATGTCGAACGGATGGCGGTTGGTCTCGGCCAGGCCCGACACGAAGTACACGACGAAGAGCGGCAGCAGCGGCCACACGTACCAGTACGCCGCGCCGCCCTCCTGGCCACGCACGATGTCGGTGAGGTTCAGGCTGTTGGCGCACATGAGCACGCCGATCAACGCAAACCCCATCGCGATTTCGTAGGAAACGATCTGCGCGGCCGACCGCAGCGCGCCCAGGAACGCATATTTGGAATTGGACGCCCAGCCGGCCAGGATGATTCCGTACACGCCAACCGAGGTCATCGCCAGCACATAGAGGAGGCCGGCGTTGATGTTGGCGAGCACCAGCGTGTCGGTGAAGGGCACCACCGCCCAGGCGGCCAGCGCGGGGCCGATGGCCAGCAGCGGCGCGATGAAGAACAGGTAGCGGTTGGCGCCGGTGGGCACCACGATTTCCTTGAACAGCAGCTTGGCCACGTCGGCGAACGGCTGCAGCAAGCCGAACGGACCCACGCGATTGGGTCCGATGCGTACCTGCATGTAGCCGATCACCTTGCGCTCGGCCAGCGTGAGGTAGGCCACGGACAGGATCAGCGGAATCGCGATTGCGATGATCTTGACGAGCGTCCACACCACGGTCCACACCGGGCCAAGCCATTGCGCAACGGGGGCAAGAAATTCGGTCATGCCTTGGCCTCAGCACTCATGCCCGCTCGACCTTCACAGGCCCGGACAGACCTTCAAGTCCGCACGTCGACGGATGCGCGGCGGCGATGCGCACCACACCAGGTGGCACTCCGGCGTCGACCACGGCGGTGAGCACGGCCTCGCCCTGCCCCTGCGTGACCCTGACCTGTCCGCCCGCGGCCAATCCCAGCGTGTCGAACAGCGAGCGGTGCATGCGCGCCTTCGGCGGCCGGGCGTCGGCCGTCAGCTGCAACGGCGCCGAGCGCCGCACGAGCGGATCGGCGGAATAGATGGGCACGTCGGCCACGCGTTCGGTCCCTGCAACCGGCGCGGCCGGCGCGACGACCGGCACACGGGTTCCGTTGCTGAGCGCAACCGCGGCAACCGCGCCGTCGACGAGCACCGCGCGACGCACATCGGATGCCGATTCCGCATCGAAGCCGGGCAGTTTCAGCATCGAACCAAGTACGCGCAGCACCTTCCATCCCGGACGCGTTTCGCCCAATGGCGGCACTACGCCGTTGAACTCCTGCACGCGTCCCTCGCAGTTGACGAACGATCCGGCGGTCTCGGTGAACGGCGCGATCGGCAACAGCACGTCCGCGTAGCTCATGCCGTGCCGGAAGGGGCTCAGCACGACGACGAGTTCGGCCTTTTCCAATGCGTTGCGCGACGCGCGCGGATTGGCAAAGTCGAATTCGGCCTCGGCGTGCAACAGCAGGTACGCGCGCCGTGGATCCTCGAGCATGGCCTGCACGTTCATGCCGCCGCTTTGCGGCAGCGCCCCGGCCAGGTGCGCGCCGACGGTGTTGGCGGCCTCCGTCAGCACACCCAGCGTGGCCCCGGTGACTTCGGCGAGCGCCTGCGCCAGTGCGTGCAGCGCCGACGCGTCGGCATGCTGGACGGCGTAATTGCCGAGCAGGATCGCCGGCGTCTTGCCCGACGCAAGGCTGGATGCCATGGCGGTGTCAGCGGCGGTGGGCACGACACCGGCAAGTGCGGCCGGCACCGGCTTGCCTGCGGCATTGGCCGCGGCCACCACGATGCCGGCCAGGGCCAGCGGCAGCTGCGACGGTGGCACGATCGACTTGTGTGTGAGCCTTACGAGCCAATCGTCGTCGACCGAATGCAGCGTCGACACCTGCGTACCCTTCTTGGCCGCCTGGCGCAAACGCTGCGCCAGCAACGGCTGGTCCTTGCGCAGGAAGCTGCCGATCACCAGCACGCGGTCGCGTGAATTGATGTCGGCAATGGGCATGCCGAGCCACGGTGCGCCGGCAACATGGCCATCGCCGCGGAAGTCGCTCTGCCGCAGGCGGAAATCGATGTTGTCGCTGCCCAGGCCGCGGATCAGCCGGCTGGCAAGGGTCAGTTCCTCGAGCGTGGCGTGCGGCGACACCAGCGCGCCGACGTCGCCTGCGCCGTGCTTCGCCACGATGTCGGTGAGGCCGTGGGCCACGAATTCCAGCGCCGTGGCCCAGTCGACCGTCTTCCATTCGCCGCCCTGCTTGATCATCGGCGTGGTGAGTCGCTCATCGGAGTTGAGCGCTTCGTAGGAGAAGCGATCCTTGTCCGAGATCCAGCATTCGTTGACGGCCTCGTTTTCCAGCGGCAGGACGCGCATCACGCGGTTGCCCTTGACCTGCACCACGAGGTTGCTGCCGAGGCCGTCGTGCGGCGACACCGACTTGCGCCGCGACAGTTCCCACGTGCGTGCGGCGTAGCGAAACGGCCGCGACGTGAGCGCGCCCACCGGGCAGACGTCGATCGAGTTGCCGGACAGTTCGGAATCGACCGTCTTGCCGACAAAGGCGACGATCTCCGAGTGCTCGCCGCGGCCGATCATGCCGAGTTCCATCACACCGGCGATTTCCTGGCCGAAGCGCACGCAACGCGTGCACTGGATGCAGCGGCTCATTTCCTCGGCCGAGATCAGCGGGCCGATATCCTTGTGGAACACCACCCGCTTCGGCTCGTTGTAACGCGACGACGAGCCGCCATAGCCGACGGCCAGGTCCTGCAGCTGGCACTCGCCGCCCTGGTCGCAGATGGGGCAGTCGAGCGGATGGTTGATCAGCAGGAACTCCATCACGCCCTTCTGCGCCTTGATGGCGGAGGCCGACTGCGTCCAGACCTTCATGCCTTCGGTGGCAGGCGTGGCGCAGGCCGGCAGCGGCTTCGGCGCCTTCTCGACCTCGACCAGGCACATCCGGCAGTTGGCCGCGATGGACAGCTTCTTGTGATAGCAGAAATGCGGGACGTAGATGCCGAGTGCCGTGGCGCCGTCCATGACGGTGCTGCCCGGATTGACCTGCACCGGCTTGCCGTCGATTTCGATGTTCAACATGGTGGACGAGTCGGCTTCGGGCGCTAGATGTAGGTCGGCACAAGACAGCGCTTGTGATCGATGTGGTGCTGGAACTCGTCGCGAAAATGCTTGAGGAAGCTCTTCACCGGCAGCGCCGCGGCGTCGCCCAGCGCGCAGATCGTGCGGCCCGCGATGTTGTCGGCCACCGAGTTCAGCGCGTCGAGATCTTCGTTGCGGCCCTGACCGTGCTCGATGCGGTCCACCATGCGCCACAGCCAGCCGGTGCCTTCGCGGCACGGCGTGCACTGGCCGCACGATTCCTCGTAGTAGAAGTACGACAGACGCAGCAGCGACTTCACCATGCAGCGGGTCTCGTCCATGATGATCACGGCGCCCGACCCCAGCATCGACCCCGCCTTGGCGATGGAGTCGTAATCCATGTCGGTGGCCATCATCACGTCACCGGTCAGCACGGGCATCGACGAGCCGCCCGGAATGCACGCCTTCAATGCGCGGCCACCCCGCATGCCGCCGGCCATCTGCAGCAACGTGGCAAACGGCGTGCCGAGCTTCACTTCGTAATTGCCGGGCCGCACGACGTCGCCCGACACCGAGAAGATCTTGGTGCCGCCATTGTTGGGTCGGCCCAGCGCGAGGAAGGCCTCGCCGCCGTGATTCATGATCCACGGCACCGCAGCGAAGGTCTCGGTGTTGTTGATCGTGGTGGGCTTGCCGTACACGCCGAAGGACGCGGGAAACGGCGGCTTGAAGCGCGGCTGCCCTTTCTTGCCTTCGAGCGACTCGAGCAGCGCGGTTTCCTCGCCGCAGATGTACGCGCCGAAGCCATGGTGATTGTGCAGGTGGAACGAGAACGCGGAGCCGAGGATGTTGTTGCCGAGGAGGCCTGCCGCATAGGCTTCCTCGACCGCCTCCTCGCAGCGCAGGTACGCGTCCCAGATTTCGCCGTGGATGTAGTTGTAGCCGCGCGTGGCGCCCATCGCATACGCGCCGATGGCCATCCCCTCGATCACCGCATGCGGGTTGTAGCGCAGGAGGTCGCGGTCCTTGAACGTACCCGGCTCGCCTTCGTCGGAGTTGCACACGACGAACTTGTCGCCGACGTAATTCTTGGGCATGAAGCTCCACTTCAAGCCCGTGGGAAAGCCCGCGCCGCCGCGGCCGCGCAAGGCCGACTTCTTCAGCTCGGCGATGATCTGGTCCGGCGGGATCCTGTCCGCGACGATCTTCTTCAGCGCCTCGTAGCCGCCGCGCGCGACATAGTCCTTCAGCCGCCAGTTGCTGCCGTTCAACCCGGTCATCAGGATGGCGTCGGGACCGTAGTCCAGGAATTCGGCGGGTGCGTTCATGCGGCGTCTCCGTGGCCCTGCCGGCCCTCGCCGCGCGCCGCTGCCTGCTTCAACTCGTCGACCAGCTCGTCAAGCCGCGCATCGCTCATGAAGCTGCACATGCGCCGGTCGTTGACGATCAGCACCGGCGCGTCACCGCAGGCGCCCATGCACTCGCCCTCCTTCAGCGTGAACACGCCGTCGGCGCTGGTCTCGTTGTAGCCGACCTCGAGCCGCGCCTTGAGGCGAGCGGCCGCCCCCTCGGCGCCGGACAGCGCGCACGGCAGTCCGGTGCAGATGGAGATCTTGAAGCGCCCCTGCGGCTTCATGTTGTACATCGTGTAGAACGTGGCCACCTCGTAGACGGCCACCGGCGGCATGCCGAGATAGCCGGCCACCGCGTCCATCACGTCGGTGGAGAGCCAGCCATGCTCGTCCTGCGCGAATCCAAGCGCCGACATCACGGCCGACTGCTTCTGGTCGGCGGGATACTTGGCCACTTCGCGGTCGATTTTCTGCTGGAGTTCGGCGGAGAGCATGCGGTTTTCCATCAGCGGATGTAGTAGCCGGTGACACGCCAAAGGCCGTCGTTCTCGCGGACCAGCGTGACTTCTTCCTCGGCGGTCTTGTTGGCAACGAACTTGGTGGCGAACAGGATCACAAGCTTCTCGCCCGGGTCGCCCTTGGGATCGGGCGTGGTGAACGCGAGCTTCTCGGCCTTGCGCAGCACCACGCGGCCATAGGGCTTGCGCAGGTCGCGCATACCGTCGCGCCACTGTTCACGCGTGACCGTGGACTTGAAGTCGGCGGCGGTCATCGCATAGGCATTGGCGCTGTTGCCGGCGTCAACCGGCACCAGCCAGCGTTCCGCCGCATTCAGCGCCTGCCGTTCCTCCGGCGACATGGCGCCCACAGCGCCACCGGCCCACCCGGCCAGGGCCGCCAGGGCCAATGCGGCAGTGAAGGCACGGCGCGCGTTCACCGGTCGACCGATCCGAACACGATGTCCTGGGTGCCGATGATGGCGACGACGTCGGCGATCATGTGCCCGCGCGACATCTCGTCGAGTGCGGCCAGGTGCACGTAATCGGGCGCGCGCAGTTTCACGCGGTACGGTTTGTTGGCGCCATCGGAGATGATATAGACGCCGAACTCGCCCTTCGGATGCTCGATGGCGGCATAGACCTCGCCCGGCGGCACGTGCATGCCTTCGGTGAAGAGCTTGAAGTGATGGATCAGCTCCTCCATGTTCGCCTTCATCGCCTCGCGGTCGGGCGGCGCAATCTTGTGATTGCCGGTGATCACCGGGCCCGGATTGACCTTGAGCCACGCAATGCACTGCTGGATGATCCGGTTGGACTGCCGCATTTCCTCGATACGCACGAGGTAACGGTCGTAGCAGTCGCCGTTCACGCCTACAGGGATGTCGAACTGCATCCGGTCGTAGACCTCATAGGGCTGCTTCTTGCGCAGGTCCCACGGCACGCCCGAGCCGCGCAGCATCGCGCCGGTGAAGCCCAGCGCCATTGCGCGTTCCGGCGTGACCACGCCGATGCCGACGGTGCGCTGCTTCCAGATCCGGTTGTCAGTCAGCAATTCTTCGTATTCGTCGACGCGCTTGGGGAAGCGGTCGGTGAAGTCCTGCAGGAAATCGAGCAGCGAGCCCTGCCGGTTTTCGTTCAGCCGGACCATGTCGCGCGCGTTGCGCAGCTTGGAAGCCAGGTACTGCGGCATGCGGTCCGGCAGGTCGCGGTAGACGCCGCCCGGCCGGTAGTAGGCCGCATGCATCCGCGCGCCGGACACCGCTTCGTAGATGTCGAACAGGTCCTCGCGCTCGCGGAACGCGTAAAGGAACGGCGTCATCGCACCGACGTCGAGTGCATGGCAGCCCAGCCACAACAGGTGGTTGAGGATGCGCGTGACCTCGTCGAACATCGTGCGGATGTACTGCGCGCGCTCCGGCACCTCGATGCCCAGCAGCCGTTCGATGGCCAGGCAATACGCGTGCTCGTTGCACATCATCGACACGTAGTCGAGGCGATCCATGTACGGCAACGACTGGATGTACGTCTTGTGCTCGGTGAGCTTTTCGGTGCCCCGATGCAGCAGCCCGATATGCGGGTCGGCGCGCTCGATCACCTCGCCATCGAGCTCGAGCACGAGCCGCAACACCCCGTGCGCCGCCGGATGCTGCGGCCCGAAGTTCATCGTGTAGTTGCGGATCTCCGCCACTATTTCGTTCCTGCGTAGGTGTCTTCGCGGATCACGCGCGGCGTGACCTCGCGCGGTTCGATCGTGACCGGCTGGTAGATCACGCGGCGCTGCTCGGGGTCGTAGCGCACCTCGACATAGCCGGACAGCGGGAAGTCCTTGCGGAACGGGTGCCCGACAAAGCCGTAGTCGGTAAGCAGGCGCCGCAGGTCGGGGTGACCGTCGAACACGATGCCGTAGAGATCGAAGGCCTCGCGCTCGAACCAATTGGCCGCCGGCCAGATGTCCTGCACGGTGGGCAGCACCGGGAAGCCATCATCGGCGGCGAACGCGCGCACGCGCAGCCGCCGGTTGTGCGCCAGCGACAGCAGGTGATACACCGCGGCAAAGCGCTTCCCGTCCCACGCGCCGTCGCCATAGGTGGAGTAGTCGACGCCGCAGACGTCGATCAGCGACTCGAACTTCAGTTCGGCCGAATCGCGCAGCGACGTCATCACGTCGCGCAGGTGTTCCGGCGCCACGACCACCGTGATCTCGCCGCGGTCGGCCACCATGCTTTGCAGGCGGTCGCCGAATACCGCGGGCAGCGCCGCTTCCAGGTTGTCGATGCGGGTGGTCATCAGCGCGCGATGGTGTTGGTGCGCCAGATCTTGTTCTGCAGCTGCAGGATGCCGTAGATCAGCGCTTCGGAGGTGGGCGGACAGCCGGGCACGTAGATGTCCACCGGCACCAC
>JANNYI010000116.1:0-1706 GCA_031410015.1 Betaproteobacteria bacterium
TGCTTCTGCATGCTGTTCTCCGGGTTCGATGTCGTGGTGGCGACGAAAGTGAACTGACTCTACAGCGACTTCAGGGTCTTGCGCAGGATGTCCGCGATCATATCGATATGGCTGCGCTCACTGATGAGCGGCGGCGCCAGGATCGCGCAGTCGCCGGTGGTCTTCAAATGCAGCCCGTTGTCGAACAGCTTCTTCTGCAGCAGATGGCCCCGCTTGCCCGGCGCACCGTCGGCGTGCACGTCGATGGCGGCCATCATCCCGTAGCCGCGGATGTCGGCGACCACCGGCAGGTCCTTCAAGCCGAAGATTGCGTCCTGGAAGTAGGGCGACAGCGCGCGGCCGCGGGCAAAGAGATCCTCGTTCTTGTAAATGTCGAGCGTCGCGATGCCGGCGGCGCAGCACGCGGGATGTCCCGAGTACGTGTAGCCGTGGAAGAATTCGATGGCGCCGTCGGCGGCCGCGCCCATGATCGTGTCGTGGATGCGCTCCGAAATGGCGACGGCCCCCATCGGTTGCGCGCCGTTGGTGATGGCCTTGGCCATCGTGATGATGTCCGGCGTGACGCCGAAGCTCTGCGCGGCAAAAGGTTGTCCGGTGCGGCCCACGCCGGTGATCACCTCGTCGAACACCAGCAGGATGCCGTGCTGGTCACAGATCTCGCGCAGGCGTTGCAGGTAGCCGACGGGCGGCACCAGGCAACCCGTGGAGCCGGCAATGGGCTCGACGAAACACGCCGCGATGTTTTCCGCGCCGTATAGCGTGACGAAGCGCTGCAGGTCTTCCGCCAGTTCGGCGCCGTGCGCGCCCTGGCCTGGCGTGAAGAGATTTTGCGGCAGGTGCGTGTGCCGCATGTGCGCGATGCCCGGCAGCGTGGGGCCGAACTTGCGGCGGTTGTTGACCATGCCGGACAGCGAGACGCCGCCGAAGTTGACGCCGTGGTAGGCCCGCTCGCGCGAGATGAACATGTTGCGGCCGCCCTGGCCGCGCGCCTGATGGTAGGCCAGCGCCACCTTCATCGCCGTGTCGACCGCTTCGGAGCCCGAATTGACGAAGAAGATGCGATTCAGGTCGCCCGGCGTCAGCTCGGCAATGCGCGTGGCGAGCTCGAATTGCTTCGGGTGCCCGCGCGTGAACGGCGCGATGAAGTCGAGCTGGCGCAGTTGCGCGCTGACCGCATCGGCGATCTCCTTGCGCCCATGGCCGGCCGCGCAGCAGAAGAGCCCGGAGGCGGCGTCGATCAGCTGGCCGCCGTGATCGTTCCAGTAGAACATTCCCTCGGCGCGCACGACCATCTTGGGGTCGTGCTTGAACTCGCGGTTGGGCGTGAACGGCATCCACAGTTCGTCGAGCGAGATCTGGCGCGCGACGGCCTGGTCCTGCAGCGTGAGTTCGGCGTGGCCCATGGTGGTCTCCGTTATAGGGGGGGGCGGCGATGGTGGCGGCGAAGGGATAAAGTGTACGCCCAAGCGATGCCGATTTCGAGGCTTCGGGCCGCCCCATCCTGCCGGTCGCGGCGCCACAGGCGCACTGGGGCTTCGTCGGGTATTGTTGCAGTCACGGCATCCACAACGGAGCAGCACCATGCGCGTAGGCGTCCCGAAGGAAATCAAGGTACTGGAAAACCGTGTCGGGCTGACCCCGGCCTCGGTGCACGAGTTCGTGGTCCACGGCCACGAGGTGCTGGTCGAGCACAACGCCGGCGCCGG
>JANNYI010000117.1:0-8865 GCA_031410015.1 Betaproteobacteria bacterium
CGTCAGGCGCTCGTAGCGCAGGTACTTGAGGCCATGGCAGGTCTGGCAATAGTTGACGTAGTTGCGGGCGCCGCGCTGCAGCGACTCCGCGTCGAGGCGATGGATGGGCGCAGGTTCGAGCCGGAGGTCGGCCCCCCCCGAAGCGGCGGCAACGCCGGCAACTGCGAAGAGAACCGCGGCGGAAAAGTTGGCGAGCTTGTTCATGCGATCACGTCGTCCTTTCCGGGACGGGCTTGGTCTTGTCGCGCGCCGTGTACCACGGCATCAGCAGGAAGAACGCAAAGTAGACAACGGTAAGGATGCGGGCCACGACCGTGGCCTTGTCCGCAGCGCCGAGAAGCGGCCAGTTCTGCGGAAACTGGCCCCAGATCGTGACCGGCACCACGCCGAGGTAGCCCAGGACGAGGAACGAGATCACGAACGCGGCGAGCCAGCCCTTGTACAGGTTGCCGCGATAGCGGATCGAGCGCACGTTGCCGCGATCGAGCCAGGGCAGCGCGAAGAAGATCATCACCGCGGCGCCCATCAGCAGCACGCCCCACACCTGCGTGGCGAAGAACGATGGCACGGCACGCAGGATGGCGTAGTACGGCGTGAAGTACCACACGGGCGCGATGTGCTCGGGCGTCTTCAGCGGATCGGCCGGGATGAAGTTGTTGGCCTCGAGGAAGTAGCCGCCCATTTCCGGCACGAAGAAGAGGATGGCCGAGAAAATGGCGAGGAAGAACACCACACCGACCATGTCCTTGATGGAGTAATACGGATGGCTGTGGATGGCGTCCAGATGCAGCCCCGTCTTGGGATCGATGGGCTGCTTCTTGACGTCGATGCCGTCCGGATTATTGGAACCCACTTCGTGCAGCGCCATGAGGTGCGCGGCAACGAGACCCAGCAGCACCAGCGGGAACGCGATCACGTGGAACGCGAAAAAGCGGTTCAGCGTGACGTCGGAGATCGTGAAGTCGCCACGGATCCACAGCGCGAGCCCGTCGCCGATGATGGGGATCGTGGAGAACAGGTTGACGATCACCTGCGCGCCCCAGAACGACATCTGGCCCCACGGGAGGAGATAGCCGAAGAAGGCCTCGCCCATCAGCACCAGGTAGATCAGGCAGCCGAAGATCCAGATCAGCTCGCGCGGCTTCTGGTAGCTGCCGTACATGAGGCCGCGGAACATATGCAGGTACACGACGACAAAAAACGCCGAGGCCCCGGTGGAGTGCATGTAGCGGATGAGCCAGCCCCACTCGACGTCGCGCATGATGTATTCGACGGAGTCGAATGCATACTTGGCATCGGGCTTGTAGTTCATCGTCAGGAAGATGCCGGTGGCGATCTGCATCACCAGGACCAGCATGTTCAGCGAGCCGAAGTAGTACCAGAAGTTGAAATTCTTCGGCGCGGGGTATTTGCCCCACTGGCTTTCCCACAACTGGGTCAGCGGAAACCGCGCGTCGATCCAGCCAAGAATCTTGTCCATCCATCCGCTCCGTCAGTATTCCGTTCCGGGCCACGACCCGCGCGCGTCAAGCGGCGGGGCCCGGGTTGATGCTGCCTGCCTCGACCGCCCTTAGCTGCCTTCGCCAACGCCGATCACGATCTTCGCGTCGGACAGGAACTTGTAAGGCGGGATGACGAGATTGGTGGGCGCCGGCATCCCTCTGAAGACACGTCCGGCGAGATCGAATTTCGACTGGTGGCATGGACAGAAGAAGCCGCCCAGCCATTCGGGACCGAGGTCAGCCGGCGCGACATCCGGACGGAACGTGGGCGAGCAGCCCAGGTGCGTGCAGATGCCGATGGCGACCCACATCGAGTCCTTGATCGAGCGATGCTCGTTCTTGCAGTTGGCGGGCTGCTGGTCCACGTTGGAACTGGGATCGGCCAGCCGGTCGTTGAGCTTGGGCAGCGAGGCGAGCATGGCCTTGGTGCGGTTCAGCACCCAGCACACCTTGCCGCGCCATTCGACGGTGATGAGCTGGCCCGCCTCCACCTTGCTGATGTCGACCTCGACCGGCGCCCCCGCGGCACGCGCACGCGCCGACGGCCAGAACGACATGACGAAGGGCGTGGCGGCGGTGACCGCGCCCACGCCACCGACGACACCGGTGGCTCCGAGCAGGAACCGCCGTTTTTTCGAGTCGACCGCTTGATCTGCCGCAGCTTCGGACATCTTCGAAGACCTCAAAGGAGCGCTAAAACACAAGGTGGCCCGCCTTGAGCCTCAAGCGCGCGCCACCGTTTTCGCGACGTGTTCGCAAAACCTGCCGATTATACGGGATTTGTGCACCGCTTCGGAAGCCCCCGCCCCGGTTTGCCTGTGGAAAAGGGTGGTGAATCAGCCGCTTGCGCGTTTTTTGCCCGGCACTGGACAATGCCCCTGGACAAGCGCGCCTACCCGGCTGGCTCTATACTTTGCGGCATGTTGCGCAAATTCTGGCTCCTGTTCGCCCAGGCCTGCACCGTGTGCGTGGCCGCGCTCTTCATCGTCTCGACGCTGCGCCCCGACCTGATGCAGCGCGTCGGCGGCCGGGTGGCCAACGTGGTCGTCACCCAGGAAACGCGCACGCCGGTCACCGGCGCCCGCGTGGGCTCCTATGCCGACGCCGCGCGCAAGGCGATGCCGGCCGTCGTCAACATCTACACCAGCAAGGACGTGAAGGCCCGCAATCCGCTTGCGGACGACCCGGTGTTCAAGCGCTTCTTCCCCGACCTCGACCGCGGGCCGGCGCAGCGGCAAACCAGCCTGGGCTCCGGCGTGATCGTGTCCTCCGAGGGCTTTGTGCTCACCAACCACCACGTGATCCAGGGCGCGGACGACATCCAGCTCGTGCTGTCGGATGGGCGCCGCGTGGCGGCGCACGTGCGCGGCACCGATCCCGAGTCCGATCTTGCCGTGCTGAAGATGGACGCGCAGGACGTGCCGGCGATGACCTTCGCGGCCACCGACAGCCTGCAGGTGGGCGACGTCGTGCTGGCCATCGGCAATCCGTTCGGACTGGGCAACACGGTCACGCTGGGCATCGTCAGCGCGCTCGGGCGCAACTATCTCGGCGTGAACCGCTTCGAGGATTTCATCCAGACCGACGCGGCGATCAATCCGGGCAACTCGGGCGGCGCGCTGATCGACACCGCGGGCAACCTGATCGGCATCAACAGCACGATCTACTCGCAGACGGGCGGCTCGCTCGGCATCGGCTTCTCGATCCCGGTATCGCTGGCGCGCACGGTATTCGAGCAGATCGTGCGCGATGGCGAGGTCACGCGCGGCTGGTTGGGCGTGGTGCCGCAGCCGCTCACGCCCGAGATTGCGAAGGCGCTGGCCTTGAATCGGCTCGACGGCGTGGTGATCGGCGACGTGCAGCGCGGCGGTCCGGCCGAACGCGCGGGCATGCTGGTGCGCGACGTGGTGCTGGAGATCGGCGGCAAGTCCACGCGCAGCGTCCCGCAGCTGCTGGCGCGCATCGCCGAGTTGCCGCCGGGATCGAACGCCAAGGTGCACGTGCTGCGCGAGGGCGTCGATGTCGAGATCAACGTGACGGTGGGCAAGCGGCCGAAGCCGGACGCGCAGTAACCATCGGCTACGCCGATGGTTACCGCAGGCGAGGCTTCAGCCTCGCGGGTTTAACGCGGCGCTATCCCTGCGAGGCTGAAGCCGCGCCTACAGGATCGGTCACGGAGTTTTGGCAGCGTCGGCGGTATCCGCTTCCGCGTCGCCTTCCTTCGGCGGCACGGTGATGAAGCGCGCCATGAAGAGACCCAGTTCGTAGAGCAGCCACAACGGCACCGCCAGCATCAGCTGCGACAGCACGTCCGGCGGCGTGAAGATCGCACCGATGACGAACGCGCCGACGATGACATAGGAGCGGATCGAGCGCAGCTTCTCGAGACTGACCACGCGCATCCGCACCAGCACGATCACGATCACCGGCACCTCGAAGGTCATCCCGAACGCCAGGAACATGCCAAGGACGAAGGACAGGTATTTGTCGATGTCCGTCATCATCTGCACGCCCACGGGCGTGTAGCTCGCGAAGAACCCGAACATGACGGGGAAGACGAAAAAGTACGCGAAGGCCATGCCGATCAGGAAGAACACGAAGCTCGACACGATCACGGGCACCACCAGCTTCTTCTCGTGCTGGTAGAGGCCGGGCGCGACAAAGGCCCACGCCTGCCACATCACGTACGGCAACGCGATCACGAACGCCGCCATCAGCGTCACCTTGAGCGGCACCAGGAACGTGCCGGTGACGTCGGTGGCGATCATCGTGGCGCCCGGTGGCAGCGATTTCAGCAGCGGCGCCGCCAGCAGCGCGTAGATTTCCTTGGCCCACGGGAAGAGGCACACCAGCACCACCACCACCGCGATGATCGCGTGCAGGAGCCGCGTGCGCAGCTCGAAGAGGTGCGACAGGAAGGTTTCCTGCACTGCTGTCATGGGCGTGGGATCGGACATCGGTGGGCGTGGCCGCTAGATCTTGTCGAAGCCGGGCAGCGACGCCTGCCGCGACGGCGGCGCCGGCGTGGCGTCCGCCAGTTCGCCGCCGGGCTCCCCGGCCGGCGGCAGCGACTCGAACAGCGGCGCGGTGCGCGTATCGGCAGCTGTGGGATCGGCTGCCGCCGTTTCGACGGCATTCTCCTGCAGCTGCTGCTCGACGCTCTTGATGCCGGATTGCACGTCGCCGGCCGCATTTTCCACCGAAGACTTCAAATCCTGCGCCGCGGACTGCACTTCCTTCTGCAACTTGCGCAGCTCATCCAGTTCCATCTCGCGGCTGATGTCGGACTTCACTTCGTTGACGTAGCGCTGCAGACGCCCGAACAGGTGCCCCATCGTGCGCGCCGCCTTCGGCAGCCGCTCGGGGCCGATGACGATCAGCGCCACGACGGCGATGACGACGAGTTCAGAGAATCCGATATCGAACATGAGGAGGGCAGGCGATGCGCGCGAGGCGAGGCCGGAAGCATGCGGGTCGCGACCGGCGTCGACATGCGGCAGGCGCTGCCGCCTGCCGCGTCAAATCCGCGCCGGACCCCACTGCTCGCGCGGTCAGGACTTCGTGGTTTCCTTCTTGATCTCGGCATCGATGGTCTTGCCGGGGATCTGCTGCGCCGGGGCGTCAGCCGCCGTGCTGCTTGCCGCGTTGGGGTCGTCGGTGGTCTTCATGCCGTCCTTGAACCCCTTGACGGCACCGCCTAAGTCCTGCCCGATGTTGCGCAGTTTCTTGGTCCCGAAGATCAGGACGACGACCACCAGAACGATCAGCCAATGCCAGATACTCAAGCCACCCATGGTGTGCTCCTTCAGTGCTTGGGTCGGAGGATCATCGGACCCAGGGGATCCGGCCCGCCGACCACGTGAATGTGAACGTGCTGCACTTCCTGCCGGCCCACGCGGCCGGTATTGATGATCGTGCGAAATCCATCGGCTGCGCCCAGCTGGCGCGCGAGCGGCCCGGCCATCGTCAGCAACTTGCCCAGCACCGGCGCGTCGGCGATCGTGGCGTCGTACAGCGTTGCAGTATGCATCTTCGGAATCATCAGGAAATGGACCGGCGCCACCGGCTGGATGTCGTGGAACGCCAGCATGTCGTCGTCCTCGTACACCTTGCGGCTGGGAATCTCACCGCGAACGATACGGCAGAAAATGCAATCGGGATCCGTCGTCGGCATGGTTTGCAGGGTTCCGTGAAAGCTCGGGGTTGCGCCAGACCTCCCATTGTATCTTCACCGGGGGGCAGGGCTTGAGCAGAGTCGGACTCGACTTGTTTGTCCACCACCCGTAGGCACGGCTTCAGCCGTGCGGTGCATGCACGGCTGAAGCCGTGCCTACGGACCCCGCGCGGCCTTTTCCGCGTGGCCGGACACGCCCTCCCGCCGCGCCAGTTCGGCCAGCACGTCGGCCGGCGAGAGGCCATGGTGCGCCAGCAGGACAAGGCAATGGAACCACAGGTCGGCCACCTCGGCGGTGATGCGGGCCGGGTCGCCTCCCTTGGCGGCCAGCACCACTTCGGTGGCTTCCTCGCCGACTTTCTTGAGGATGGCGTCGTCGCCGCGGGCGAACAGCGAGGCGACATAGGAGGCACCGGCGTCGGCACCCTTGCGCGCCGCAATGGTGGCCGCCACCCGGGCCAGCACGTCGTCCCTCGATTGGTCAGCCATCGCCGTAGATCGCCTTGGGGTCCTGCAGCACGGGCTCGACGTCGCGCCAGGCGCTGGCGTCGAGTTTGAGATAGAAACAGCGCTCGTGCCCGGTATGGCACGCAATGCCGCCGACCTGGTCGACCAGCAGCAGCACCGCGTCGCTGTCGCAGTCCAGCCGGATCTCGCGGACTTTCTGCACGAAGCCGGACGATTCGCCCTTGCGCCAGAGCTTCTGGCGCGAGCGCGACCAGTAATGCGCCTCGCGCGTGGCGGCGGTCTGCAGCAGCGCCTCGCGGTTCATCCACGCCAGTGTCAGCACCCGCAGCGACACGGCATCCTGCGCAATGGCCCCGACCAGGCCATCGCCGTTGAAGCGCACCGAGTCGATCCAGGCGTCGCTCACCGCATCTCCAGTCCGGCGCCGGCCATCACGGCCTTGGCCTGCGCGATCGTGAATTCACCATAGTGGAAGATGCTGGCCGCCAGTACGGCATCCGCGCCGCCGATGCGGATGCCGTCCACCAGGTCCTGCAGCGTGCCCACGCCGCCCGAGGCGATGATCGGCACGTCCACGGCATCGGCGACCGCGCGTACCAGGCGCAGGTCGAAGCCGGTGCGGGCGCCATCGCGATCCATGCTGGTCAGGAGGATCTCGCCGGCACCGAGGCCCACCACCTCCTCCGCCCACTCGATCACGTCGATGCCGGTGGGGGTGCGGCCACCGTGGATGTAAACCTGCCACTGGTCGACCGCGCATTTCTTGGCATCGATGGCGGCCACGATGCACTGCGCGCCGAAGCGCGCCGAGGCCTCGGCGAAGAGATCGGGATTCTTCACCCCGGCAGTGTTGATGCTGACCTTGTCGGCGCCGGCATTGAGCAGCGCGCGCACGTCCTCCACCGCGTTGACGCCGCCGCCCACCGTGAGCGGGATGAACACCTGCGACGCCACCGCCTCGATCATGTGATACAGCAGTCCGCGGTTCTCGACGCTGGCCCTGATGTCGAGGAACGTGAGTTCGTCCGCCCCCTGCTCGTCGTAGCGGCGCGCCACCTCGACCGGGTCGCCCGCATCGCGCAGGTTGACGAAATTGATGCCCTTGACGACGCGGCCGTCCGCGATGTCGAGGCAGGGGATGATGCGCTTGGCGAGGCCCATGGCTGGCGGTCAGCCGCCCGCCGCGACCTTGAGCGCTTCCTTGAAATCGAGGGTGCCCTCGTAGATCGCGCGTCCGGCAATGGCGCCGATGATGCCGTCGGCCTCGTATTGCACCAGCGCCCGGATGTCGGCCATCGACGAGAGTCCGCCGGAGGCGATCACCGGCACCTTGATCTCGCGCGCAAGCCGCACCGTGGCCTCGATGTTGATGCCGGACAGCATGCCGTCGCGTCCGATGTCGGTGTAGATGATGCCTTCGACACCGTAGTCCTCGAATTTGCGGGCGAGGTCCACGACATCGTGCCCCGTCATCTTCGACCAGCCGTCAGTGGCCACCTTGCCGTCGCGCGCGTCGAGCCCGACCCAGATATGGCCCGGAAACGCGGAACATGCCTCGTGCAGGAAGCCGGGATTCTTCACCGCCGCCGTGCCGATCACGACGTAGGACAGCCCGTCGTCGAGGTAGCGCTCGATGGTGTCCAGGTCGCGGATGCCGCCGCCCAGCTGGATGGGAATGTCCTCGCCGATCACGCTCACGATCTCGCGGATGGCCGATTCGTTCTTCGGGATGCCCGCGACCGCGCCGTTCAGGTCGACGAGATGCAGGCGCTGGGCGCCCTGCTCCAGCCAATGCTGGGCCATGGCCGCAGGGTCCTCGGAGAACACGGTGACCGCCTGCATGTCGCCCTGGCGCAGGCGCACGCAGTGGCCGTCCTTGATGTCGATGGCAGGAATGATTTGCATGGCGGAGGCAGCGGGAGCTGCGCGGGCGGCGGGGTGGGAAGCCGAAAGGGTCTTGGGGCAGGACGGCCGTCAGGCGCGGCCATCCCAGTCGACGAAATTGGCGAGAAGCGCCAGACCGGCGCGTTGACTCTTTTCCGGGTGGAACTGGGTAGCGAAGATATTAGCCCGCGCAATCGCGCAAGTAAACGGCGTCGGATAGTCGGCGGTGCCCACCGTCAGCCCGGCATCGGCCGGCTCCGGGTAGAAACTGTGCGCGAAATAGAACCGCGCGCCGTCGTCGATGCCCGCCCAGAGCGGGTGCGGTAGCACCTGGCGCACCGGGCTCCAGCCCATGTGGGGCACCTTGAGACGCTCGCCGCGCAGCACCATCCGCTCGTCGCGAAACCGCACCACCCGTCCCGGCAGCACGCCCAGGCAGGCGGTGGGGCCTTCCTCGCTGTCGTCGAACAGCATCTGCAGGCCGAGGCAGATGCCGAGGAACGGGCGATCGCGCATGACCTCGAGCACCGTGGCCTTGAGCCCGCTCGACTCGAGGCCGGCCATGCAGTCGGGCATGGCACTTTGCCCAGGCAGCACGATCCGCGTCGCCGCAAGGATGGTCGCAGGATCCGCGGACACCACCACGCCGGCGCCGGGCGCGACGTGCTCCAGCGCCTTGGCCACCGAGCGCAGGTTGCCCATGCCGTAGTCGACAACGACGATCATCGCGGGACCCGAGGAAAGCGAAACGGCGAAGGCGCTATAGCGAACCCTTGGTCGACGGCAGCATGCCGACGGCACGCGGATCGCGCGTGGCCGCCATGCGCAGCGCGCGGG
>JANNYI010000118.1:0-1210 GCA_031410015.1 Betaproteobacteria bacterium
GTTAACCTGCCGAAAACCGGCTTTGGCATGAAGGCCAACCTCGCTCAGATGGAGCCCAAGCTGCTGGAACGCTGGAAGGAGGAGGATTTGTATGGCCGGATTCGTGCCGCCCGGAAGGGCTCGCCCAAAGGCCAGTACATCCTGCACGACGGGCCGCCGTACGCCAACGGAGACATCCACATCGGCCATGCGGTCAATAAGATCCTCAAGGACACGATCGTCAAGTCGAAGCTCCTCGCGGGGTTCGACGCGCCGTACGTGCCCGGGTGGGATTGCCACGGGATGCCGATCGAGGCGCAGATCGAGAAGGTCCACGGCCGTAACCTCTCCACGGCGGAGACGTTGAAACTGTGCCGGGCGTATGCCGCCGAGCAGGTCGAGCGCCAGAAAAAGGACTTCCAGCGCCTGGGCGTGCTCGGCGACTGGGACAACCCCTATCTGACGATGGCGCCAGGCAACGAGGCGGACGAGATCCGCACGCTCGGCATCCTGCTCGAGAAGGGTTACATCTTCCGCGGCCTCAAGCCCGTGAACTGGTGCTTCGACTGCGGCTCGGCGCTGGCCGAGGCCGAGGTCGAGTACGAGGACCGCAAGGACACTGCGGTCGACGTCGGGTTCGCGTTCGCCCAACCGGAAAAGCTCGCGCAAGCCTTCGGCCTGCCCGCGCTCCCGGACAAGCCCGGGCATGTGGTGATCTGGACAACCACGCCCTGGACGTTGCCCGCGAACCAGGCGCTCAACGTGCATCCGGAGATCGACTACAACCTGGTCGATACGGAAAATGGCCTGCTGATCCTCGCGGCCGAACTCCAGGAGGCCTGCCTTGCGCGCTACAAGCTCACGGGCACGAAGCTGGCCTCGTGCAAGGGCGCGGCGCTGGACCACATCGCGTTCCGCCACCCGTTCTACGATCGCCTCTCGCCGGTCTACCTCGGCGACTACGTCACGCTCGATACCGGAACCGGCATCGTTCACTCGTCGCCAGCCTATGGCGTGGAGGACTTCGATTCCTGCCGCCGCAACGGCCTGAAGGACGACGAGATCCTCACCCCGGTCATGGGTGACGGCAAGTACGCCTCTACCCTGCCGCTGTTCGGCGGGATGATGATCTGGAAGGCCAATCCGAAGATCGTCGAGGCGCTGCGCGAGCGCGGTGCGCTGTTCGCCGCAGAAAATTATGAGCACAGTTACATGCACTGCTGGCGGCACA
>JANNYI010000119.1:0-2205 GCA_031410015.1 Betaproteobacteria bacterium
GGGCAGGGCCCCGAGCATTCGTCGGCGCGGCCGGAGCGCTTCCTGCAACTGTGCGCCCAGCACAACATGCAGGTGTGCGTGCCCACCACGCCCGCGCAGGTGTTCCACATGCTGCGCCGGCAGATGGTGCGCAAGTACCGGAAGCCCCTGATCGTCATGAGCCCGAAGAGCCTGCTGCGCAACAAGGAGGCGGTGTCGTCGCTGGAGGACCTGGCGACGGGCGGCTTTCGCACCGTGATCGGCGAAGTGGACAAGCTGGCCCCGAAGAAGGTGCGCCGCATTCTCGCCTGCTCGGGCAAGGTCTACTACGACCTCCTGGCCCATCGGCGCGAGAACAAGATCGACGACATCGCCATCATCCGGCTCGAGCAGCAGTACCCGTTTCCGCACTCGGCGTTCAAGGCCGAAGTGGCGCACTTTGCCAACGCGCAGGAAGTGGTGTGGGTCCAGGAGGAACCGCAGAACCAGGGCGCGTGGTACCGCCTGCGTGCCTATCTGCGCGCCGATATCGCCGACAAGCAGGTGCTGGCTTACGCGGGCCGGCCGATCTCCGCCTCCACGGCGGTGGGCTACGCGTCCAAGCACAACGCGGAACAGAAGCAGCTGGTCGAGGATGCGTTCGCGTCCACCCTCAAATCGGGCGAGATGGTCGTAGCCCACTGAACGTTTCGTGACGCGCCGCAGGGTGCGCCAGGTTGAAAGAAGAGCACATGCGTATCGAAGTGAAGGTTCCACAATTGCCCGAGTCGGTGGCCGAGGCCACGCTCGTCAGCTGGCACAAGAAGCCCGGCGATGCCGTCGTCCGTGACGAAAACCTGATCGACGTCGAAACCGACAAGGTGGTGCTCGAGTTGCCGGCGCCCGCCGACGGCGTGCTCGTCGAACTGGTGCGGCCGGACGGGTCCACCGTCGTGTCCAACGACGTGATTGCCATCATCGACACCGATGCCAAGGGCGTGGTTGCCGCGGCACCGGTGGCCACGGCCGCGGTCGCGGCACCCGCAGCGAGTGCACCGGTCGCGTCGGCGCCCGCAGCCACCACTGCGTTGCCCGCCGCGCGCAAGATGATGGCGGAAGGCAACGTCGATGCCGCATCCGTTGCCGGCACCGGTCGCGGCGGCCGCATCACCAAGGGCGATGTCATCGAGGCGGTGGCAAGTCGCTCCGCCGCACCTGCCGTTCCGGCCGCCGTCACCATTGCCGTGCCCACGGCTGCGAAGGCGCCCGCCGTGCAGCTGCCGGCGGCACTGGGTTCGCGTGCGGAGCAGCGCGTGCCGATGTCGCGCTTGCGCCAGCGCGTGGCCGAGCGGCTGGTGCAGTCGCAGGCGACGGCGGCCATTCTCACCACGTTCAACGAAGTGAACATGCAGCCGGTGATCGACCTGCGCAACCGGCACAAGGACCGGTTCGAGAAGGAGCACGGCGTGAAGCTCGGCTTCATGAGCTTCTTCGTCAAGGCCGCGGTGCACGCGCTCAAGAAGTATCCGCTGGTCAACGCCTCGATCGACGGCAACGACATCGTCTATCACGGGTACTACGACATCGGCATCGCCGTCGGAAGTCCGCGTGGACTGGTGGTGCCGATCCTGCGCGATGCCGACCAGATGTCCATCGCCGACATCGAGAAGCAGATCGCCGAGTACGGCAAGCGCGCCGCCGACGGCAAGCTCACGGTCGAGGAACTGACCGGCGGCACATACACGATCAGCAACGGCGGCGTATTCGGGTCGATGCTGTCGACGCCGATCATCAATCCCCCGCAGTCGGCCATCCTGGGCGTGCACGCCACGAAGGAACGCGCCGTGGTCGAGAACGGGCAGGTGGTCGTGCGCCCGATGAACTACCTCGCGCAATCGTACGATCACCGGATCATCGACGGCCGCGAGGCGGTGCTGTCGCTGGTGGCGATCAAGGAAGTGCTCGAGGATCCCGCGCGGATGCTGCTGGATTTGTGATTGGGGTGCCGTCAGCCACTGTCGCGCGCATGCAATTTCACTTCGCGCGAAACTAGGGTCAGACTCGACTTTCGCACGCTGCTTACTGTTGGAGAGGTCCTGCCTTGAAAGTCGAATCTGACCCTGCAGCCCAATTCGATGTCATCGTCATCGGTGCCGGTCCCGGCGGCTACATCGCCGCCATCCGCGCGGCACAACTGGGCTTCAAAACGGCCTGCATCGACGACTGGTCGCGCGCGGACGGCAAGCC
>JANNYI010000120.1:0-6423 GCA_031410015.1 Betaproteobacteria bacterium
CGCGCAACACGTCGTTCACGTTCAAGGGCAAGCACGTCGACGTGGCACAGGTAGCGCGCCAGCTGAAGGTCAGCCACGTGCTCGAAGGCAGCGTGCGCAAGGCGGGCAACCGCGTGCGCATCACCGCCCAGCTGATCGAAGGCGCCACCGACAGCCACCTGTGGGCCGAGCGCTACGACCGCGATTTGAACGACATCTTCGCGCTGCAGGATGAAATCTCGCAGGCCATCGTCGGCGCGCTGAAGTTGCGGCTGCTGCCCGCGGAAAAGAAGGCGATCGAGCATCGCGCCACCACCAACCCCGAGGCGTACAAGCTCTACCTGATGGCGCGGCAATACAACGCCACCGGCAATTCGCGTCATCGCGAGATCACCGTGCGCTTCTGCAAGCGCGCGGTGGAGATCGATCCGGGCTACGCGCGGGCGTGGGCGCTGCTGGCCCTCTGCCAATCCAATATGCGCCTGCTGGTGGGCGGAGGAATCGGCGAGACCGGTTGGGAGGCCGCGCTGCGCGCGCTGGCGCTGGAGCCGGATCTCGCCGAGGCGCACGCGGCCAAGGGGCGCCTGCTGGCGGACGACGGCAAGCTGGACGAGGGATGGGTCGAGCATGAACTGGCGCTGCGACTCGATCCGGATGCCTACGAAGTCAATGCCGCGGCGGCGCGTTGCCTGATGGCGATGCATCGCTGGGACGAGTCCATCGGGTGCCTCGAGCGCGCCGCCACCGCCATCGAGTCGGACTTCTGGGCGCTGGGGATGTGCGTGCAGGCGCAACTGGCCAAGGGAGATCCCGAAGCGGCGAAAGCCACCGCCCGGCGCAATCTCGTGCGCATCGAAAAGGCCATCGTCGCCGAGCCCGATCACAGCCTGGCGATGGGTTGGGGCGTCAGCGCGTTGGTGGCGATGGGCGAAGGCGAGCGCGCCAGGGAGTGGGCGGCGCGCGCGATGCTGCTCGACCCCGACAACGCCAACCTGCGCTACAACCTGGGATGCGCGATGGTGGCGCTGGGCGATTTCGACGCGGCCATCGAGATGCTCACACCCGTGATGCGCGACGTCGATGCGCGCCGGGTGATCTGGTGGAGCACCGACACCGACCTCGACCCGATCCGGGAGGATCCGCGGTTCAAGGCCCTGATCGCCGGCGCCGAGGCGCATCTGACGGTTGATAAGTAGGCGCTCACTCTCTGTAAAATCCACGTCCGACGTTGCTATCTGTGACGTCATGCCCGATCGCAAATGCTGATCCGGGCTATCCGAATCGATGATTTGCGCAGGGTCGGCCGCGCCTATACATTCGTTTGGTGCATTGCAGCATTCCAGTCTTGCCTTGGCCATTCACTTCGCCAATGCACCCGGGCTGCCATCGAACCCTTACGAATCAGGAGCCAACCATGTCCACAGCAACCCCTTCCATGCCGGCCTTCGAGATGCCGCCGGTGGCGGTCAAGAAGAGCCTCATGGCGGTCAGTTTCGCATTGCGCTTTGCATTCGTCGGCCTGTCGCTGTCGTTTGCCGGCGTGATCGCTCTCTTCATCGGCGGGATGGACCCGCTCAACGCCGCGGTGCTGGCCGTCTGCGGCGGCGGCGTAGCGTGGGCCAGCGTCCAGTACGTGCGGCGCTGGAGCGATGCGGAGTCGGCGCTGGAACAGGCCACTGCTGCCACGGCCGCGCATACGTCGATGCACCAGCCGGTGTTTGCCGGCAGCAGCAAGCTGCAACGCCTGGGCTGAGTTACGCCGTCGCGCTCGGGTTCGCGGAGATTCGTCGGACCCCGGTCAGGCAACGTTGCACGCCGATAGCTACAGGTCGGCAGGACGAAGTCCGGTGTGTTTGGCGATGCGCGAAAGCATCTTAGGCCCCACTTCATCGCCGTCGTGAAAGGCGAAAACGAAATCCGTCCATCCGTCCCGCGCAAGAGTCCGATGGGAACCGGACTGACGTTTAACGTGCCACCCGATGCTTACAAGGGCGGCGAGGACACGACGAGCCTTAGTCGAGGGCCACTGGCTCACGCCGCTGCGACGGAAATATTGATAGCGTGGGCGCGACTTTCACCATGCTCAAGACGCTCAGCGAGGACTCGGAGAGCCAGGACCTCGGCCCTTGCCATGGCTTCCTCGGCAGAGAGACCGTAGGCAAGAACACCAGGCAACTGCGGTACTTCCGCCAGCCACCGGCCATCTTCTTCACGTTCACACTCGATATTGAAGTCCACGACAATCTCCTGCATCTGGATGATCGAATTCTACGCTTGCGCTCAACGCGCTGCCTACGGGAGATTGGCGATGCCTCGTAGAACTGCATGTCGAAAGCGCGCAATTCCTCGCCGGGAACGATATCGGCCCCGGTCAGGCCACGCCCCAGATTTCGTGGCGTAACAAATACTTCGCGATCTCATGCCCGGCCAGCGCGACGCCCAGCCCCGGTCGGTTCGGCACGACCACGCAACCCTGCACCGGCGCCGGTAACGCCGGGGCTACCAGCGAGTCGAACAGCGGCGACTCGTTGAACTGAAGTTCGAGGCGCGTGAATCCGGCAAGTCCGGCGCACGCATGCACGCTGGCCATATGGGCGACAGGACCGGTGGGGTTATGCGGCGCGATCGCCACGCCATGCTGCGCGGCCGCCGCGGCCACCCCGCGCATTTCCTCGAAGCCGCCCACGTACTTGATGTCGGGCATCAGCACATCGTAGGCGCCCGCATTCAGGAATGGCATGAAGGCCTCGCGCCCCACGCCATCCTCGCCGCCGGCCAGTCGCATGCCGTGCCGGTGGGCGCGTCCGCGCAAGCGCTGCAATGCCGGCAGGTTGGCGTCATCCTCCGGAATCGGGCACTCGACCCAGTACAATTTGAACGCCGCGCAGGCGTCGATCACGCGTTGCGCCCACGCCGCGTCGAAGCGCCAGTGGCAATCGACCATCACCTCGATGTCGGGACCCACGGCGGCGCGGGCGGCGGCAATGCGCGCGAGACCCGCCTCCAGCCGCTTCGCCGTCGGTGCAATGGCGTCGCCCCAGCGGCCAAACGTGTCGATCTCGTCGAAGGGCGCGATCTTGACCGCGCTAAAGCCCGCAGCAACCGCCACGCGCACCGCGTGCGCGAACGCCGCGGGCTCGCGCGTGGGCAGGCCGCGGTTCACGTTCGCATAGAGTTCGAGTTCATGCGCGGGCGAGCCCAACAACTGCGCCACGGATTGCTGCGCGCGCTGCCCGGCGAGGTCCCACAACGCATGATCAAGTGCGGACACCGCGGCGCCGAACGCGCGTGATTGCCCGCGCAGCGCAATATTGACCAGCGCCTGCGGCGCCGCCGGCTGACCCAGCAACGTCGGCGCGAGCTGCGCCAGCGCGGCTTCGACCTGCGCCTCCTCGCGCTGCAACGTCGCCTCGCCCACGCCCACGGCACTCGACGCGTCCGTCACCTGCACGAACAGCCAGATGGTCTTGGGGCTGATCCGAAGCTGCGTCAGGGCGATGCCGGCAATCGCGGGCGCGGGCGCCACGCTCATGGCGGGCGTGCCGCCAGACCCAGACGCGAAAAGCTCTCGGCCGGCGCATCGTTGGCGCGCATCAAGCGCGTCATCGCCTCGACCAGCCGTGCCTCCACCGCGGCGTCGCGCACCGGCGTCACCTGCCCGGGATCGTGTGCGAGATCGTAGAGCACCGTCTGCGTATCCTGCTGGCCGCCGGGACCATGGCCGAAGTAGACCGGCGACTTGGGCGTGGCCGGCACCCGCAGCAGCGGTACGCCCTTGGTGAACGGCATCGGCGGCGCCAATGTCGCATCGGCCAGTTCGGCCACGCTGAACAGTTCCTTCATGTGCGCCGGCATCAGCGTGTACTGGAAGAGATCGGCACCCGTGAGATCGGCGGGATAGCGAAAGTAGGTGTAGCGGCCGTCCGTGATGTTGACCGCGCTGCCGAACACGCCGTAGAGCACGGCGTCGCGCGCCGGCGCCGTTCCCCCCAGTGTGTGCAGCAGCGAGTGGCCCTGGTTTTCCGGCGGCGGTGTCTGACCGAACAGGTCGAGCAGCGTAGCCGCGATGTCGGTGGTCTGCGTGAGCGTGTCGCAACGCGTGCCGGCATGCTCGCGCAGCGCGGGGTGATGCAGGAACAGCGGGATGTGCGCGACCTCGTTGTAGCAGGGCATCAGGATCTTGGCCCACCAGTCGTGCTCGCCCAGCAGGAAGCCGTGGTCGGTGGTGACGATGAGCGCAGTGTCGTCCCACATCGCGTGGCGATCCATGTCGTCCAGCAGGCGACCGAGCTGGTGATCGCACAGCGCCACCGTGGCGCAGTAGTTGGCGCGCAATTCGTCGCACTCCTCGGGCGCTTCGGTGACCCGCGCATAGGGCGGCCAGTCGAGGATGGGGCCGCGATAGTCGGTCGGATACTCGGCGCGAAACTGCGCCGGGGCGAAGAACGGCTCGTGCGGATCGAAGGTCTCGATATGCAGCAGCCAGTCGTCGGCATTGCGATTGCTGTCGAGAAACTCGAGGCCATGGTCGAAGCAGCGCACCGACGGAAAATCGGCGTACTCGCGGATGAACTCGCGATTGATCATGTACTGCGCGAACTTGTGCCTGCGCTGGTCGCTCCACTGCACCCGATGGTATTG
The DNA here is from genome assembly GCA_031410015.1 of Betaproteobacteria bacterium. Lineage (GTDB taxonomy): Bacteria > Pseudomonadota > Gammaproteobacteria > Burkholderiales > Casimicrobiaceae > VBCG01. The sequence continues at coordinate 4,621 of JANNYI010000120.1, forward strand.
CTCGCGCAGGCGCGCCCACGGCGGCTCCACCATCGCCTTCCACGGATCGCGCTCCTGCCCGCGCACAAACTCGAAGGTGTCGTAGCGGTTGTGATACGTGGCGCCGCCGTCCTCCCAGTAGTGGTAATGGTCGGACACGAGATGCGAGTAGACGCCGCGCCGATGCAGGATTTCCGCGAACGAATTGTCGAAGGGTTCGAGCGGACCCCACGAACGATGCAGGAACGAGAGGCGACCGGTGTGCATGTCGCGCCGCGCGGGCATGCACGGCAGGCTGCCGACATAGTGGTTGTCGAAGGTCACGCAGCGCTGTGCCAGGCGCTGGAAATTAGGCGTGCGCACCGCCGTGCCGCCATAGCACTCCAGCGAGCGCCGATTGAGCGAATCGAAGAGGACGAAGATCACTTTCATCGCAACACTCGCTCCGGCGCTGGCTGCGCGCGGACGGGCCTAATCGATCTTCGCGCCGGTGACCCGCACCACATCGCCCCACTTCGTCATCTCGGCGCGCAGAAACGCGTCGGTTTCGGCGGGCGTGATGCCGGACGGTTGGATGCCGAGTTTCTGCAGCCGCTCCGCGACATCGGGCGATTTCAACGCCTTCGCCACTTCCTGCTGGATCTTGTCGACGATCGCCTTGGGCGTGCCGCCGGGCACCAGCAGCATCTGCCACGCGCTGGCCTCGTAGCCGGGAAAGCCCGACTCCGCCACGGTGGGCACGTTGGGATAGGCCGGCAGGCGCTGCGCGCTGGTCACCGCCAGCAGGCGGATCTTGCCGGCGTCGATCTGCGTCACCACGTGCGAGCCGCCATCGATCGTGAACTGGATCTGCCCGCCGACCAGATCGTTCATCGCCAGGATGCCGCCCTTGTACGGGATGTGCTCGAACTGGATGCCGGCGCGCAACTTCAGCAATTCGCCGCCGAGGTGGGGAATGGTGCCGTTGCCGCCGGAACCCAGCGAGAGCTTGTTGGGATTCTTCTTCGCGTAGGCAATGAACTCGGCGACGTTGGTGACCGGCAATGTCGGGTGCACCACCAGCATGAACGGCACGGTGCCGATCACCGTGACCGGCGTCAGGTTCTCGAAGAGCTTGAATCCCGGATCCTTGTACAGCGCCGGCGCCGTCGAGATTGCGGCTGCCGCCACCAGCAGCGTGTACCCGTCCGGCGCCGCCTTGGCCACCATGGAGGCGCCGATGTTGCCCGATGCGCCTGGCTTGTTCTCCACGATCACCGGCTGCCCCCACGCTTCGGTGAGCTTCTGCGCGACCACGCGCGCCAAGAGGTCACTGGTGCCGCCGCCGGCCGGAAATGGCACGATGATCGTGATGGGCTTGGTCGGAAAAGCCTGCGCCTGCAGCGGGGCATTCCAGCCGATGGCCGCCAAGATGACGACCGCGATGGCGCGCACGAATCGAACGACCTGCATGGATGGCCTCCTTGGCGGCGACGCACCGACAACAGCGCGACACCGATTGCCGGCGAACTGGAACTGCCGCTGGAATGATGGACAATGTCGACAGTTTCCCGGAGCCTGTCAAGACAATGCATCGCGCGACGAATGTTGCAGCGGCCAATCCACCGGCGAAAACACGGCGATGACCGCCGCCGTCCTCTACGGGCCGGCCCAGGTGCGTACGCTGGGCCGCGCGGGGCTCGACCTCTCGCTGCTCGGCTTCGGCGGCACCGCCACCGGACGCCTCGTGCCGGATTTTTCCGAAGCCGACGCCGCCGCCATCCTCCAGGCCGCGTGGGCGCGCGGCATGCGCTATTTCGACACGTCGCCCTTCTACGGCCTGGG
>JANNYI010000121.1:0-4329 GCA_031410015.1 Betaproteobacteria bacterium
CGCTGCTGTGGATGCTGGGTGCAGCGTGGACCGCGCCCGCCATGGCGCAAGCCGGCGGGGGCCCCGGCCGGCCGGCTGCCGGCGCTCCACCGCGCGGCGGCATGCCGGAGCGCCCCAACGACGAGCGACCGGCAGGACCCAGTCTGAACGAGCTCGTGGCGGTGCGGATGAGCCAACTCGAGGAAGACCTGCGGCTGCAGCCGCCGCAGGCAGCGGCGTGGGTTCGCTTTCGCGACAGCGTGCAGCGCCTGCTCGATGACCGGCGGCGGACGCCGCGGACGACGCCTGCGGAGGCCACGGCGCCGCAGCGTCTCGATGCGATCGCCGATGGCGCGCGCAACCGGCTCGCGGCCGTCGAGGACGTGGTGGACGCGGCCAAGACGTTGTATGCGCAGCTCTCGCCGGAACAGCGCAGCGTGGCCGATCGCCGGCTGGCGCTGCCGCTGGCGACACTGGCGGGAACGGAACCGCGCGGCGATGAACGCGGCGCCGCGAATCGCGCGCCGGGAGCATCCGGCGCCATGGGCGCGCCGCCGCGGCCCTGAGCGAAGTCCGCCGCGGCGTGCGGCGCGCTGCCCCGACGACAGCCGTTCAGTCGCGCGTGGCCGTGATGGGCGTGGCCTGCTCGACGAACACCATCGTGCCGGTGGCGCGACGATCGTCGACGCGCAGGCGCGCGCTGCGCACGCCGCCGTCGGCCGCGACGAACGTGAAACCCAGCGTGGGTCCCTGCACGAACGCGCCGAGCAGCGGTTGCGGTTTCCCGGCCACCGTGATCGAGCCGCCGATGCGCTGGAACTGCTGCGCGATCGACAGGGTGGCCACCGTCCTGGCGGTCGCATCGCGTACCGTCCAGGTGCCCGCGACGCGCGCCGGCACCATCCACAGGAACGCCTGGTCGCCGCCCAGCGCGATCGTCTCGTCGGGCTCCCATTCCCCCATGTCCCACATGTAGCTGACCACGCGGGTGCCTGGTTTCAGCGCGAGCAGTTGCGGACGCAACTGGTGGTTGAGTTCGGGCAGCAGGTAGAGCGTGACCACGGTGGCGCGTGTGAAGTCCTCCTTGAACACGTCGCCCGCGATGATGCGCACGCGATCCGCCACGCCGGCGCGGACGACGTTGCGCTCCGCCAGCGCCGCCAGCGCCTTGTCGTACTCGATGCCGACCGCCATTGCGCCGAAATCGCGCGCGGCCGCAATCGGAATGCGGCCTTCGCCGGCGCCGAGGTCGTAGACGATGTCGTCGCGCGTGGTGCGGGCGGCGGCCAGCATGCGCGCCACCATCGGCTCCGGCGTGGGCAACCACATCACGTCCTTGCCGGGCTGGCGCAGCGTCGGCTGGTACAGCGCGTCGCCGTAGGTAGGCGCCGGTTGCGCCGCCGCGACCACCGCCGCCGCGAGGCCACCGAGCAGCAGCATGGCCGCGCACGCCTGGCGCAACCGGTGGCCCTGCGCGGTGGCCATCTACGCGAGCGACTTGCGAATGGCGTCCACGCTGCGCAGCGCCAACGCGGCGATCGTCAGCGTGGGATTGGCCGCACCGCCGGTCGGAAACACCGCGCTGCCCTGGATGAAGAGATTGGGATGGTCGAACGTGCGCAGATCGGCGTCGACCACGGCGGTCTTCGCGTCCGCACCCATGCGCGCCGTGCCCATCACATGGCCCGCACCCTGGAACTGGTCGTCGGGATTGTGCGTGATCGACGTCGCGCCCATCTTCGCGAATGCGTCCTGGTGGATGCGGCGCGCCTCGGCCAGCCCCGCGCGCGTGTAGTCGTCGAGGCGATAGGTGAGCCGCGGCCGCGGAATGCCCAGCTTGTCGCGCTTGCCGTAGTCGGGAACGATGCGATTGGCGGGGTCGGGCAACTGCTCGGTGAGCGTGCCGAAGCGGATCTCGCGCGATGTGCGGTCGAGGATCGCCTGCTGAAGCGCGGTGCCGCGCAAGCCGGTGGCGGCCAGCGCCTGCGCATCGGCCATCGGCGCGCCGGTGGGCCACGACCAGCCGTCGTTGCCCACCTCGATGCGAAACGACGGCCGCGTGGCGCGCCAGTCGCCCAGCCGGGTGTTTTCCACGCCGGACGTGGACAGCGGCCCGCGATACGGCCAGACCGGCCTGGGCGCGAGCGCATAGGACAACTGCACCGGATGGTCCATCAGGTGGCGGCCAACCTGGTCGCTGCTGTTGGCGACGCCATTGGGTGCGCGCGGGCCTTGCGACATCAGCAGCAGCTTCGGAATCTCGATGGCGTGGGCGGCCAGCACGAACACCTTGCCGGTGATTTGCGCGGTGGTGCCATCCGGACGCTTGCAACGCACGCCGGACACGCGGCCGTCGGCGCCGATATCGATGCGGTCGACCACCGCCTGCGCAATCAACTTCGCGCCGGCGGCCTCGGCGCGCGCGATGTGCACCGTCGCATCGTACTTCGCCGCGATCGGGCAGATCGGAATGCAGCTGTTGTTGCCGCAGCACGGCGGACGATTGTCGCGCACGAGCGCATTGCGCCCCTGCGGGGTGCTGCGCAACTGGTAGGGTGTGCCCGCGAAGGCCTTGGCGATCTCGCCGTCGAGATACGACTGCGGAATCATCGGCATCGGGAAGGGCTTCGAGCGCGGCGAGCCCAAGTCGTCGGTGGAATCACCGGACACGCCGATCTCGTTTTCCGCGTCGCTGTACCAGGGCTCGAGCGTGTCGTACCCGAGCGGCCAGTCGACGCCGCGGGCGAAGCGCGTGGCGAGGCGGAAGTCGTCGGGCACGAGACGCAGGCAGGTACCAAGCCAATGCCACGTAGTGCCGCCGACCTGCCGCAGGTAGGTGCTGGCAAATTTCTGGGGGCCCACCTGCACGTAGTAGCCGTCGGGTTGGTCGGAGCGCGGATGCGGCGCGTAGGGCGTGTTGGGATACGCGCACTCGGGCACCTTCACGAGCGCGTTGTAGAACTGGCTGACCGCGGTGCCGCGGTCGATGCGCGGTCCGGCTTCGAGGATCAGCACCTTGACGCCGGCGGCGGCGAGCTTCGCCGCCACCAGTCCGCCGGCAATGCCGGCACCAATGATCACTACGTCTGCGTCCAATGCCGCCACAGTGGCTCCTTGTCGGTCGGTATGTGCAACGCGCGCGGGCGCGCTCAGGCGGGAGGCGTCGACCAGTAGCCGAGCGCGCCGCCGCACACGCCCATCGGCTTGCTGAAGGTCATCGCCTGCCACACAAAGGCATCGGTGTAGAGCACGACCTGCTGGCCGTTGGCGCCGTTGACCACGCCCGAGAACCACGCAGCCGTCAGTTCGTTGGCCAGCGCGTCGAGACCGCCTGCCTTCAACGCGGCATCGAGCTCCGCGGCAGGCGTGGTGGCCACCACGCGGGCGAGTGTCGCGAGCTGGGCGCGGCGCGCCGGCGTCGCGAACGCCTTGAACATTCGCGCCGCGACATCGGGCGCGGGGGCCGGGTATCCGGTGAGCGCCGCGGCAAGCTTCGCGAAATCGCCCGCGGCGGCCGGCGATTTCGTGGGCGGCGCGGCGCCGAGGCTTGTGCCCGTGAGACCGAGCGCGCCGGCGCCGGCCAGTGCGCGCAGCAGCGCACGCCGTGTCGCGGACAAAGGCAACATTGGAATTGGCATGGGTGGAAAGGGCCTGGGGAGGTGCGCCCGCGCGAATGCGCAGGCATGACCCAAGCGTAGGGTGCGCTGCCCGGTCGCGTCAAGCGCCGGGTGTCGCGGCGCGCAACGCGGCGAAGGCGTCGTCGACCACGACGAGCGTGTGGTCGATGTCGGCATCGCTGTGCATGATCGAGATGTAGAACTTCTCGTTGGGATTGACGAGCAGTCCCCGCCGCAGCAATTCGAGCGCCCAGCGGTGCCCGAGATCCTTGTCGGCGGTGGTGAGGTCCATCCACGACCGCAGCGGCCGCCGGCTGGTGAAGCGGATGCCGAATACCGCATCCTCGCCGGGTGCCTGCACGTCGAAGCCATGCTTCGCCGCGGCCGCCACCATGCCGCGCCGCAGCCGGCCGCCGATGGCGGCAAGGCGCGCATAGACGCCGGGTTGCCCCAGCACGTCGAGCGCGGCGCAGCCTGCGGCCGCGCACACCGGATTGCCGTTGAGCGTATTGGTGGCCCACACCACGTCGGCCCGCGGGCGCGTGCGTGCATCGAGCACGGCCATCACGTCGGCGCTTCCGGCAATGGCGGCCAGCGGATAGCCGCCGCTCACGGCCTTGCCGTAACACGCGAGGTCGGGCACCACGACGTATTTTTCCTGCGCGCCGCCCCACGCGATGCGAAAGCCGGTGACGATCTCGACGAAGATCAGCACGATGCCGTGGCGGGTGGT
>JANNYI010000122.1:0-2588 GCA_031410015.1 Betaproteobacteria bacterium
AGCGCCTGCCCCGAGCTGTAGCCCGGCGCCTGGCTGCCGGTGACCTTGACCGCCGGAAAGCCGTTGAAGCGCGTGACGAGCTTGGGCGATGCCACGTAGCGCGTGGTCATGATGGCCGACAGCGGCACGTTGGCGCCGCTCTTCGAGCGCACGTAGACCTTGTCGAAATCCGACGGATTCATCCGGTAACTGGCGTCGGCCTGCAGGATCACCCACCACACGCGGGAAAACTGCGAGAACTGGCCCGCGATCTGCGACCCGAAGAAGGTCTGCATCGTCTGGAACGCGTCCGCCACGGTGACGCCCAGCGCCTCGGCGCGGCTGCGATCGAGATCGACGAACAGCTGCTGCGTGGCGGCGCGATACGTCGTGGAGATGCCCTGCAACTCCGGGCGCTGCTGCGCCCGGGCCACGAAGGCCTCGATCGCCGCGCCGGTGGCGCGCGCGTCGCCGGCGCCGCGGTTCTGGATGTAGAACTCGAAGCCGCCGGTGGCGCCGAGGCCGGGTATGGACGGCGGATTGAGCGCGAACATGAAGCCGTCGCGGATGCCCGCAAACTGCGCATTGAGCCGTTTCAGGACCGCGAACGACAGCATCGATGCATCGGACCGCTCGCTGAACGGCTTCAGTGAGGCAAACAGCACGCCGGAATTGTTCTGGATCTGCCCGTCGATCAGGCTGTAGCCGGCCACCGATGCGACGTCCTGCACGGCGGGGTCCGCGTTGGCGATCTTCTGCGCGCGATCGGTGAGCGCGGATGCGATCTGCAGGTTGGCGGTATCGGGAGCGCCGATTGCCACGAAGAAGTAGCCCTGGTCCTCGTCCGGCACGAAGCTCGACGGCACCGCCTTGAACAGCAGCAGGATGCCGACGATGATGCCGACGAACATGATGATCGACACGGGCCACGCCTGGATCGCGCGCGCCACCACGCCGACGTAACCCTTGCGGAGGCGCTCGAAGCCGTTGTTGAACCAGCGGAAGAAGCCCTTCTTCTCGCCGTGGTGCGCACGGATGATGATGGCGGCCAGTGCGGGCGACAGCGTCAGCGCGACGATGCCCGAGATCACCATCGAGATCGCGATCGTGACGGCGAACTGCTTGTAGAGCACGCCGGTGACGCCCCCGAGGAACGCCACCGGCAGGAACACGGCCACCAGGACGAGCACGATCGAGATCAGCGCGCCGGCGATCTGCGTCATCGCGACCTTGGCAGCCTCGAGCGCCGACAGCCCCTTGGCCACCATGTTCGCCTCGACGTTCTCGACCACGACGATCGCGTCGTCGACCACCAGTCCGATCGCCAGGATCAGCCCGAACATCGTCAGCATGTTGATCGAGAAGCCGAGGAGATGCATGCCGACGAACGTGCCGATGATCGACACCGGCACCGCAAGGATGGGAATGATTGTGGCCCGCAGCGACTGCAGGAACACGAACACGACCAGCACCACCAGCACTACCGCCTCGAAGAACGTGTGCAGCACCTTTTCGATCGAGTTCAGCGTGAAGAGGCTGGTGTCGAGCGCGATGCGGTAGTCGAGCCCGCTCGGAAACTGCTGCTTCAGCTCGGCCATCCGCTTGCGCACGGCGCTGGCGGTGGCCACCGCATTGGCGCCGGGCTGCTGGGCGATCGAGATCGTCGTGGCCAGCTTGCCGTTCATGCGGCTGACGATCGAGTAGTCGCGCTTGTCGAGTTCCACGCGACCCACATCGCGCAGGCGCACCGATGCCGTGCCCGACTTGGCGGCACGGATGATGATGTCCTCGAACTCCTCCGGCTTGGTCAGCAGTCCCTGCGCCGTGATGACGAAGGTCTGCTGGGTGCCGGGCACCGACGGCTGCCCGCCGATCTGGCCGATGCCGAAGGTCTGGTTCTGGCTCTGGATCGCGGCGGCGACTTCCTGCGCGGTGACGCCCAGTTGCGCCATCCGGTCCGGCTGCAGCCATACGCGCATCGCGATGTCGGGCAGGCCCAGCACCGCCGCGCGGTTGGCGCCGGGCACGCGCTTCAATTCGTCCAGCACGTAGAGATTGGTGTAGTTGTCGATGTACGTCGACGTGTAGCGCTCGTCCGGCGAGTAGATCGACAGCACCATCATGATGCCCGACGAATTCTTGTCCACACTCACGCCCTGCTGCGCCACCACCTGCGGCAACTGCGACGTGACCTGGCTCACGCGATTCTGCACGTTGACTTGGGCGATATCGGGGTCGGTACCGGGCTTGAAGACGACACTGATCGACACGTTGCCCGCCGACGAACTGGTCGACGAAAAATAGAGCAGGTTGTCCACGCCGTTGATCTGCGCCTCGATCGGCGCGGCCACCTGGTTAGCGACCACGTCGGCCGTGGCACCCGGGTAGCTTCTGCGGCCATGGCCGACCAGCACCTCACCGCCGCCGACGGACACAACTTCACCGCGTACCGGGCCCAGCCCGAAGGCCCGCCGCGCGGTGCCGTGGTGGTGATCCAGGAGATCTTCGGCGTCAACAGCCACATTAAGTCGGTGGCCGACGGCTACGCGGCCGACGGCTACCTGGCGATTGCACCCGCGATGTACGACCGCGTGCAGCGCAACTACGAA
>JANNYI010000123.1:0-13402 GCA_031410015.1 Betaproteobacteria bacterium
GTCGGCGTGCCTTCTGCCGCGCGGGTATGACGCGGATTCGAACCTGCTCGGCTTAAGCCTCGCCTACACGCCGCCTACACGCCACCTGCGGGTCACCTGCGGGTCTTGTTGCGGCACTTGCACTACAGCGTCCCGCACACCGGCAGCGACAGCGTCTGCAGCACCTCGCCGTTGCGGGCGTCCTGCACGACGGCCACCAGCGTTGCATCGCGGCCGCGCTCCGCCGGCAAGGCCACGCGCACGGCGGTATCGAGACGCCCCTGCGCGTCCAGCGCGAACGGCCCCGCCAGCGTGCGCACCACGTGGTCGTGCGTCAGGCGCACGCCGCGGTTCTCGCCGGCCTTCACGTCGGACACGAGGCGGCTGTCGGTGTAGGCAAGCCACGCTTCGGCGCGCTTCACCAATGCCGGGTCGGCCACCCGGACATCGAGACGCGCGGTGATGGCGTCGGCGGCCGCGCCGTCGATGGCGAGCTTGACGTCGGCGCGCGCAGCGCGCGTACGGGCCGCAGCGACCTTGTCGGTGGCGGCGCTGCCCTCCCAGTTGCGGGTGTCGCGCCCCTGCACCAGCACCTGCGGCGTGTAGACGAAGGTCTCCCCGCCGGCGCGCATCGCCGCGTATTGCCGCTGCGTGAACTGCGCGCTGGCAAACCGGTCCTTCCAGCCCAGGCGGTCCCAATAGTCGACGTGAAACGCCAGCACCGACGCGGTGGCTGTCGGTGCGGGAACGGGAAAGCGCGATGTCAGCCACCGGTCGGCCGGCGGGCAGCTGTCGCAGCCTTCGGACGTGAAGAGCTCCACCAGCGGCAGCAGTTTGGCGCCGCTTGCGGCCTCGCACACCGCGGCGTCGGCGCGCGCGGCCATGCCGATCGCCACGGCGCACAGCGCGAGGAATGTACCGGTTCGGAATGAGGTATTCATGACCTGCAGTCGCGTCGCCCTGGCCCGCCATTACAGCGGCATCGTGCTAGCATTTCCATGCTGGCCTGCGCTGGGGTCAATGCCCATGCGCTGCCGGAACCCGCATCCTATTCCTGGAGGTCGCGATGGGCATCATGGGTATCATCTCAATGATCGTGGTCGGTTTCGTCGTCGGCCTTCTGGCCCGCTTTCTCTATCCAGGCGCGGTGTCGATGGGCTTCTGGATGACCACGCTGCTCGGCATCGGCGGCTCGCTGGTGGGCGGCGTCGTCGGCAGCGTGCTGTTCAAGAACCCCGACGGCAAGTTCCATGCAGCGGGCTGGATCCTGTCCATCATCGGCAGCATGGCGCTGATCTGGCTCTACCTCAACTTCGGGCGCTGATCCACCAAGCGCCCGGCCCGGGGCTGCGGCCCCCGAGCCCTGCAGGGCCGCGCAGCCGCCGCTAGGCCAGCAGGTTGGCGCCCAGCTCCTGCGCCGCGGCGTGCAGTTCAGGCAGGAACCGGCGCTCGAGATCGGCCACGGTCACGCGCGAGGCCTGGGTGCCGATGTTCATCGCCGCCACCACGCGGCCCGAGAGATCGCGCACCGGCACCGCGATCGAGCGCAGCCCCAGCTCCAGCTCCTGGTCCACGATCGCAAAATCCCCGGCGACCACGCGCTTCAACTCGGCCCGGATCTGCGCCGGCTGGATCAGTGTGCGGTTGGTGTGCGCGACCAGTTTCACGCGCTCGAAGTAGCCGTCCAGCTCGGCCGCGGGCAGGTGCGCCAGCAGCACGCGCCCCATCGACGTGCAGTACGCGGGCAGCCGGGTGCCGATGCCGAGGTCCACGGACATGATCCGGCGCATCGTCGACGAGCGTGCGAGGTAGAGGATCTCGTCGCCTTCAAGCAGCGCCATCGACGACGACTCGTGCAGCACATCGCTGACGCGGTCGAGCAGCGGCTGCGCGGCGGAGGCCAGCGTCGTCGACGACAGGTAGGCGTGCGACAACCCGAGCATCTTCGGCCGCAGCGAAAAATTCCTGCCGTCGTCGGCGCCGACATAGCCCAGCTTCGCGAGCGTGTACAGGCAGCGCCGCACCGCGGCGCGCGGGATGCCCGTACGATGACTGAGCTGCGAGATTGTGAGGCTGCGCTTCTGCTGCGTGAAGCCGCGCACCACGGCAAGGCCGCGGGCAAGCGACGTCATGAAGTTGGGGTCGCCGCTCATCGCCTCGATTTCCTCGGCGGCGGACGGTGCCGCGGGTGGCGGTGTCACTTGCGCGACAGGCGGCGTGACCCGGACGGGTTCACCGGCGACTTGCCGGGGGGAACGGGCAGGAGTGGTTGGTGCGCGCTTGGCCATCGGGGCAGAATGCGGCGTTGGAAAGCTTGCACGATACTCGTTGTGCGTTAAACGCACAACATTTCGATAATCGCCCTTGACCGCCCCGTGCGACAGGCATAATGTCGATCCGTTGATCGCACACAAGAGCGTTAATCGCACAGACCACCGCGCTGCCACCCTGCCCCGGAACCAACCGCCCTGTCGAAGGCGGACGCCCGGACCACGACAGGAGGCGCCGCCACGAGGGAAGACGCGAAGCGCTTCGTTCGAAGTTTCCTCAGGAGGAGTCACCATGCACTACAGCATCCGTTCGCTGGCCGCCGCAATCGCGCTGGCCGTGCCCTTCGCCGTCGCCGCGCAGGCGCCGGTCAAGATCTACAACATCGTCGAACTGTCCGGTGGCGGTGCCACCGCGGGCACCAACTTCGACAACGGCGTCAAGCTCGCTTTCAAGGAAATCAACGCCGCCGGCGGCATCCTCGGCCGCAAGATCGACGTGATCTCGGTCGACACGCAGACCAACCCGGGTGTTGCCAAGGCGCTGTCGCAAAAGGCGGTCGACGACGGCGCCTACGTCGTGATGGGCCCGGTGTTCTCCGGCTCGATCATCGTGAGCATGGCGGAAACGAAGAAGGCCGAGATCCCCAACTTCACCGGTGGCGAAGCGGCCAACATCACGCAACAGGGCAACCCCTTCATCTTCCGCACGTCGTTCACGCAATCCACTGCGATGCCGAAGGTGGCCAAGTACCTCAAGAACAACGTCAAGGCCAACTCGGTCGCCCTGATGTGGGTCAACAACGACTTCGGCAAGGGCGGCCGCGACTCGATCATCAAGGCGCTCGAGGCGCAAGGCATCAAGGTCGTGGCCGACATCTCCACCGATCCGGGCCAGGTGGATTTCTCCGGCCCCGTCCTCAAGGCCAAGCAGTCGAACGCCGACGCGCTGTTCGTCTACACCAACGAGGAAGAGTCGGCCCGCGCGCTGCGCGAGCTGAAGAAGCAGGGTTACGACAAGCCGATCATCGGCGAGACGACGCTCACCGGCCAGAAGGTCATTGAACTCGCCGGCGACGCCGCCAACGGCGCGGTCGCCCACGTCGGCCTCACCGCCGATGCGCCGCAGCCGGCCATCAAGGCCTTCGACGAGAAGTTCACGAAGGAATACAAGTACAAGAGCGACCACAACGGCATGAAGGGCTACAGCGCCGCGTACGTGGTGAAGGCGATCACCGAGAAGAACAAGAAGTTCGACTCGAAGGAATTCGCCAAGGCACTGCACGGCGCCAGCATCTCGGTCAAGGATTACCCCGGCGTGCTGCTCGACGTGACCTTCGATGCCAACGGCGACCTCGATCGCGAGAGCTTCCTCGTCAAGGTCGTCAACGGCAAGCAGGTCGTGACCGAAACGCTGCCGCCCGCCGGCAAGTAAGTCCCGCCCGTCCCACCTGCTGTCCCGCGCGATTCAGCCGGGGCGCCGCCGCATCGCGCGGTGGCGCCCCGGGGTCCGCGCCCGGGCATCTTCGGAAAACGTGTCGCCATGAGCGATCTGATCCAGCTCGTTGTCTCAGGCACGGCCACCGGCGCGATCTATGCGCTTGCCGCGCTGGGCTTCACGCTGCTGTGGCAGGCCGCGGGCGTCATCAACTTCGCACAGGGCGAGTTCGTGATGCTGCCGGCGTTCGGCATGCTGTTCTTCCTCGCCAACGGCGCACCGCTCTGGCTCGCGTTCATCCTCACCTGCATCATCGCCATGGTGATCCTGGGCTACGGCTTCAAGCGCCTGATCGTCGATCCGCTGATCAAGCACGGGGTGATCCCGCTGGTGATCGCCACCCTCGGACTCTCGATCGCGACCAAGTCGATCGTGCGGGCAGGGTACAGCGCGGAGGCGCATCCGTTTGCCAGTCCCTTCCCGGACGGGCAATTGGCGCTGGCCGGCATCAACGTCTCGTATGCCGACATCGGCACGCTGCTGATTGCCGGCGCGATCGTCGTCGGCCTGCAGATGTTCCTCAACAAGACCGTCACCGGCCGCGCCATGCAGGCGGTGGCGCAGAACACCGAAGCGGCGAAGGTGCTCGGCATCAATGTCAAGCGGATGGTGCTGTACGTGTTCCTGATCAATGCGGTGCTGGCCGTCGTGGCCGCGCTGCTGGTCACGCCGACCTACCTCGCCAAGTTCGACATGGGCGACTCGATCGGCCAGAAGGCATTCTTCGCCGCGATCATCGGCGGGTTCAACCAGACCCGCGGCGCGCTGCTGGGCGGCGTGCTGATCGGCATTCTCGAAAACCTGGTCGGCTTCTACGTGTCGCCGGCCTACAAGGAAGGCGTTGCGTTGATCCTGTTCCTCGGCGTGATCCTGTTCCGGCCCGAGGGCCTGCTCGGCAAGTCCGAGGAGCGGAAGGTATGAACACGACTACGCGTTCCCTCATCCTTGCCGCGAGCCTTGCTGCACTTTGCGTCGTTGCGGCGCTCGCCAAGCGCAGCGATGTCTACCTGCTCACGCTTGCCAGCGTCTACCTGATGGCCACCTTCGGCCTCAACCTCACCGTGGGCTACGCGGGGCAGATGTCGCTCGGCCATGCCGCGTTCTTCGGCATCGGCGCGTACATCGCGGCGCTTGCGCTGAAGGCCGGCGTGCCGTTCCTGCTGGTGGTGGTGATCGCGGCAATCGCCTGCTTCGTCCTGGGACTGGCACTGGGCTTTCCCGCGTTGCGCGTCCAGCACCATTACCTCGCCTTCGCCACGCTCGGCTTCAACGTGCTGGTGTTCCTCATCATGCGCAACGAGGAGAAGATCACCGGCGGCACGTTCGGCATCGCGGCCATTCCCCGGCCGACGATCCTCGGCATTTCGTTCGATCACCACCTGCCGTTCTTCTACTTCACGCTGGTATCGCTCGTGTTGCTGGCCGGCGGCCTGTGGCTCCTGCTGCGCTCGCCGTGGGGGCGCGCGTTCGCCGCGCTGCGCGACAACCCGATCCGCGCCGAGAGCCTGGGCGTCAACATCACCGCCTACACGCTGCTGGCCTTCGCCATCGGCGCGGCCTGCGCGGGCGTAGGCGGCGTGTACTACGCGGCGCTGGTGGAATTCATCGAGCCGGGTCCGTTCCACTTCTCCACCTCGCTGATGATGCTGCTGGCCGTGATCGTCGGCGGCTCGGGCCGCTTCTTCGGCCCGGTGGTCGGCACGGTCATCATCATCCTGCTGCCGGAACTGCTGCGTGCCAGCAACGTGGAAGCGCTGAAGTTCATGCAGAAGTGGTATCTCGTGTTCTTCGGCATCGCCGTGGTGCTGCTGATGGTATGGCTGCCGGGCGGCATCCTCTCGATCGCCGACCGGTTCAAGTCCAGGGGAGCCGCCAAATGAGCGCCGCAGGGCCGTCCCAAGGCGATCGCCTCCTTCAGGGGGAAGGTCGCGCAGCGACCATCGGGGGAGGCCTTCTCTCCCCCTTCCTCGAAGTGAAGGACCTGAAGAAGGCCTACGGCGCCATCAAGGCCGTCGACGGCGTCAGCCTGTCCGTGGGTCCGGGCGAAATCGTCGGCGTGATCGGTCCCAACGGCTCCGGCAAGACCACGCTCTTCAACAGCATCCTCGGCCAGATCAAGCCCTCGGCGGGCATGGTCGAGTTCTGCGGCGAGGACATCACCGGCATGTCGCCGCTGCAGCTGTCGCGTCTCGGCGTGGGGCGCACGTTCCAGACGCTGCAGGTGTTCGGCAAGCTGTCGGTGCGCGACAACCTGATCGTCGCGGCACAGGAGTTCCAGGGCACGCTGGCAAGCCGCCTGCGCGCCAAGCCCGATGCCGGCCTCGGTCACCGTGCCGACGAGATGATCGAGCTGTTTCGCCTGCAGCACGTGGCCGCTCTCGACGCCGGCACGCTGTCCTACGGCCAGCAGAAGCTGATCGACATCGCGATGGCGTTCATGCCCGCGCCGCGCCTCGTGCTGCTGGACGAGCCCTGCGCCGGCGTCAATCCCAGTCTCGTCGACCAGCTCCACGACCTGCTGGTGCAGCTCAACAAGGCGCAGGGCGGCAGCTTCGTCGTGATCGAGCACAACATGGACTTCATCATGAAGCTGTGCCCGCGGGTGATCTGCATGGTCGAGGGCAAGGTGCTGGCGGAAGGACCGCCGGAAGCGGTGCAGGCGAACCGGCAGGTGCTCGAAGCGTATCTGGGCAACTGATGATCAAGGTCATGCATATCCCCTGTAGGCGAGGCTTCAGCATCGCGCCGATCGTGTCGGTGCCCGCGTCCGCAACGGAGACCCGGAAATGAACGAAAAAATCATCGAGTTCGATCGCGTCGTCGCCGGCTACTCGCCCAGCCTCACGATCCTCAACGAGACCACGCTCGACGCCCGCAAGGGCGAGATCACGCTGCTGATCGGGCCCAACGGTGCCGGCAAATCCACGGTGCTGAAGACGCTGTTCGGCCTGCTGACGCCGCGCTCGGGTGAAGTGCGCTTCGAGGGCAAGGTGATCAACGGCAAGGCGCAGCGCGAGCTGCTCGCCGACGGCATCGCCTTCGTCCCGCAGGGCCGCAACCTCTTCGGCTCTCTCTCCGTGCGGCACAACCTCGAGCTGGGCGGCATCACGCTGCCGCGCGGCGAGTTGCCGGGTCGCATCGAGGAAGTGCTGCAGCGGTTTCCGCGCATCAGGGAGCGGCTCGACAACCAGGCCTCCACGATGTCGGGCGGCGAGCAGAAGCAGCTTGAAGTCGGCCGCGCGCTGCTGCTGCGCCCGCGCGTGCTGCTGATCGACGAGCCGTCGATCGGTCTCTCGCCCAAGCTCGTGCAGGAAGTCATGGCGCTGCTGCGCGGACTGGCCGACACCGGCGTCACCGTGTTGATGGTGGAGCAGAACGTGCGCACGGCGCTCAAGTACTCGAACCGGGCGCTGGTACTGGAGATGGGCCGTCTCGCGCTGGATCGCCCTGCCTCCGAATTGCTGCACGACCCCGACCTCAATCGCCTGTTCCTGGGCGGTCATGCCAAGGTACCGGCAGCCGCGGCCTGAAGCGAGCCCCTGCGATGACACCCCTGCGCATCGCGGTGGCCGGCGCCGGCCAGATGGGGCGCACCCACATCCCAATGATCGAAGGCAGCGCGGAATGCGCGCTGGCGGCGATCGTCGATCCGACGCCCGCCTCGGCCGCGCTGGCGCAGTCCCTCGGCGTGCCGCACCATGCGTCGCTCGCGGGACTGCTGGCCGGCAAGCGCCCGGACGCGGTGATCGTCAGTACGCCCAATCACCTGCATGTGACCAATGCACTCGATTGCATCAACGCCGGCGTGCCGGCGCTGATCGAGAAGCCCGTTGCGCACACGATGGAAGAAGGACAGCGGCTGCTCAAGGCAGCCGTGCGCGCCGGCGTTTCGCTGCTGGTGGGCCACCATCGTACCCACAGTCCGTTGCTGCGCCGGGCCTGCGCGATCGTGCAATCGGGCGTGCTGGGACCGCTGGTGGCCGTGATGGGCAGCGCGCTCTTCTGCAAGCCGGACAGCTACTTCGACGAGGCGCCGTGGCGGCGCGAAGCCGGTGGCGGCCCGATGCTGATCAACCTCATCCACGAGGTCGGCAACCTGCGCGCGCTGTGCGGCGAGATCATCGCGGTGCAGGCGCTGGCCTCGTCCGCCACGCGCCACCATGCGGTGGAGGACACCGTGGCCATCGGGCTGCGCTTTGCCAACGGCGCGCTGGGCACGTTCATGCTGTCGGACGCGGCGGCCTCGGGCCGCAGCTGGGAGCAGACCGCGCAGGAAAACAAGGCCTACGCCACGTACCCCGACGAGGACTGCTACACGCTCGCGGGCACGCGCGGCTCGCTGTCCATCCCCACGATGCGGATGAAACTCCATGACCGCGACGACGACCGCTCGTGGTGGAAGCCCATGCGCTGCGAGGTGGCAAGCGTCACGCGCGAGGACCCGCTCGAGCGACAATTGGCGCACTTCTGCGCGGTGGTCCGCGGCGAAGCGGCGCCGCTCGTCACGGTCCGCGACGGCCTGCAGAACCTGCGCGTGGTGGACGCCATCGGCCTCGCCGCGCGCACCGGGTGCAGCGTCGACATCACCACCGACACCACGGAGGCAGCAGCCGCATGAGAACGATCACCACGCAGGTCGGCATCGTCGGCGCAGGTCCGGCCGGCCTCCTGCTCTCGCACCTGCTGCACCTCGCGGGCATCGACTCCGTCGTGCTCGAGAATCGCACCCGCGAATACGTGGAACACCGCGTGCGCGCCGGTGTGCTCGAACAGGGCAGCGTCGACCTGCTCACCGAAGCGGGACTGGGTGAGCGACTCCACCGTGAGGGTCTCAAGCATCACGGCATCGAACTGCGCTTCGGCGGCCGCGGCCACCGGATCGACATGACGGCGTTGACCGGCGGCCGCTCCATCGTGGTCTACGGCCAGCAGGAAGTGGTGAAGGACCTGATCGCGGCGCGGCTGGCCGCCAACGGCGCCCTGCTCTTCGGCGTGTCCGACCTGTCCGTGCACGGCCTCGACGGGAGCACGCCCTCCATTCGTTGCCGGCACGACGGCGAAGAACTCGTGGTCCGCTGCGCCATCGTCGCCGGCTGCGACGGCTTCCACGGCGTGTGCCGCGGCGCGATTCCCGCCGGCGTGCTGTCGGTGTTCGAGCGCGTCTACCCGTTCGCCTGGCTGGGCATTCTCGCCAAGGCGCGGCCGACGCACGAGGAACTGATCTATGCCTATCACGACCGCGGCTTCGCGCTCTACAGCATGCGCTCGCCGGAAGTCACGCGACTCTACCTGCAGGTGCCCCCGGACGAGGACATCGCGCTCTGGCCCGATGCGCGGATCTGGAGCGAGCTGCGCACGCGGCTGGAAGCCGACGATGGCTGGAAGCTCGAGGAGGGCCCCGTGCTCGAGAAGGGCATCACCGGCATGCGCAGCTACGTCACCGAGCCCATGCAATACGGTCGCCTCTATCTTGCCGGCGACTCGGCGCACATCGTGCCGCCCACCGGCGCCAAGGGCATGAATCTCGCGGTGGCCGACGTGCGGGTACTGGCGCGCGCCCTCGCCCGCTTCTTCGACGACGGCCGCGACGACCTGCTGGCCGCGTACTCGCAGACCTGCCTGCAGCGCGTCTGGCGTGCCGAGCACTTCTCGTGGTGGATGACGTCGATGCTGCACCGGTTCCCGGACGACGACGGCTTCGGCCAGCGCCTGCAGCGCTCGCAACTCGACTACGTCGTCAGTTCACCCGCCGCCGCGGCCAGCCTCGCCGAAAACTATGTCGGTCTGCCGTTCGCCGACCACTGACAGGAATCGCCCATCATGATCGACAAGATCGTCCCCTCCCTCGCGGCCGCGGTGGCGGACATCCGCGATGGTGCCACCGTGATGATCGGCGGCTTCGGCACCGCGGGCATGCCCTCGGAGCTGATCGACGCGCTGATCGTGCAGGGCGCGCGCGACCTCACCATCGTCAACAACAACGCCGGCAACGGCGAGACGGGCCTCGCGGCGCTGCTGAAGGCGCGCCGCGTGCGCAAGATCATCTGCTCGTTCCCCCGCCAGACCGATTCGCAGGTGTTCGATGCGCTGTACCGGGCTGGCGACATCGAACTGGAGTTGGTGCCGCAGGGCAACCTGGCCGAGCGCATCCGCGCCGCCGGCGCCGGCATCGGCGCCTTCTTCACGCCCACGGCCTACGGCACGCTGCTGGCCGAGGGCAAGGAGACGCGTCTGATCGATGGCCGCCACTACGTGCTTGAATACCCGATTCACGCCGACGTCGCGCTGATCAAGGCCGACCGTGGCGACCGCTGGGGCAATCTCGTCTACCGCAAGACCGCCCGCAATTTCGGACCGATCATGGCGGCGGCGGCCAAGTGCGCGATAGCGCAGGTGCGCGAGGTCGTGCCGCTGGGCGCGCTTGATCCCGAGTCGATCGTGACGCCGGGCATATTCGTGCAGCGGGTGGTGCCGATATCCGGCGCGGCGATCCTCGCCGCAGCGCAGGCCGCCGCCTAAGGAGACCAGGATGCAACGATTCACCCGCGACCAGATGGCGGCGCGCGTCGCACGCGACATTCCCGAAGGCGCCTACGTCAACCTCGGCATCGGCCTGCCCACGATGGTGGCCAATCACCTGCCGCGCGATCGCGAGATTTTCCTGCACAGCGAGAACGGACTGCTGGGCATGGGTCCCGCGCCGAAAGAGGGCTTCGAGGACCCCGACCTCATCAATGCCGGCAAGCAGCCGGTGACGCTGCTCACCGGTGGCGCGTACTTCCACCACGCCGATTCGTTTGCGATGATGCGCGGCGGCCATCTCGACTTCTGCGTACTCGGGGCGTTCCAGGTGTCGGCGGCCGGCGACCTCGCCAACTGGCATACGGGCGGCAAGGACGCCATTCCCGCCGTTGGGGGCGCGATGGATCTCGCCATCGGCGCCAGGAACGTATTCGTGATGATGGATCACCAGACCAAATCCGGCGAAAGCAAGATCGTCGCCGCTTGCAGCTATCCTGTCACCGGGCTTGCCTGCGTCAACCGCATCTACACCGACCTCGCGGTGATCGACGTCACGAAGGCAGGCCTCGTGGCCATCGACATCGTGCCGGGCCTCGACTTTGCCGAACTGGCGCGCCTGACCGGCGTGCCGCTCACCAACGGGATCGCCGCGGCGATCCCCGCCTGACAAGGAACGACGATGGCCGAAGCCTTCATCTGCGACGCGATCCGCACCCCCATCGGCCGCTACGGCGGCGCGCTGGCCGGCGTGCGTCCCGACGACCTCGGCGCGATCCCGATTCGCGCGCTGATGGAACGCAATCCAGGCGTCGACTGGGCCGCCGTCGACGATGTCGTCTACGGCTGCGCCAACCAGGCCGGCGAGGACAATCGCAACGTGGCGCGGATGGCGCTCCTGCTGGCCGGCATCCCGCAGGACGTGCCGGGCAGCACCATCAACCGCCTGTGCGGCTCGAGCCTCGATGCGATCACGATTGCCGCGCGCGCCATCAAGAGCGGGGAAACGGCGCTGATGATCGCCGGCGGCGTGGAGAGCATGACCCGCGCGCCATTTGTCATGGCGAAGGCCGACAGCGCGTTTTCGCGCACCGCGAAGATCGAGGACACCACGATCGGCTGGCGCTTCGTCAATCCGCTGATGAAGGCGAAGTACGGCATCGACTCGATGCCGGAGACCGCGGAAAACGTCGCCCAGCAGTTCAACATCAATCGGGCGGACCAGGATGCCTTCGCGCAGCGCAGCCAGGAGCGCGCCGCCACGGCCATCGCCGCGGGCCGGCTGGCGCAGGAAATCGTCGCCGTCACGCTGCCCGCCCGGAAGGGCGAACCGGTCGTGTTCGCGCAGGACGAGCATCCGCGTGCGTCGACGCTGGAGGCACTGGGCAAGCTGAAGGGCATCGTGCGGCCGGATGGCACGGTCACGGCGGGCAATGCGTCCGGCGTCAACGACGGTGCCTGCGCGGTGCTGGTCGCATCGGAGGAGGCCATCCGCCGTTTCGGCCTCACGCCGCGCGCGCGCATCGTCGTCGGTGCGGCGGCGGGCGTGGCGCCGCGCATCATGGGTTTCGGGCCGGCCCCGGCATCGCGCAAGGCCCTGGCGCTGGCCGGCCTCACGATCGGCCAGATGGACGTCATCGAGCTGAATGAAGCTTTCGCGGCGCAGGCGCTGGCGGTCACGCGCGATCTCGGCCTTCCCGACGACGCCGCGAATGTGAATCCCAACGGCGGCGCCATCGCGCTCGGGCATCCGCTCGGCGCCAGCGGCGCGCGCCTTGTCACCACCGCCCTGTACCAGCTGCAGCGCAGCGGCGGCCGCTATGGACTGGCCACCATGTGCATCGGCGTGGGCCAGGGCATTGCACTGATCATCGAACGCGTCTGACCACTACTATCGCCAAGTGAACCCACCATGAATTCCAAATCAGCCTCCACGCCGGACGCACCGATCGCCGGTTACCGCAAGCCCGACCGCGGCACGCAGCCCGACTACCTCTACCCGCCCTATGCGTCGACGGTGAAGCGTTCGCCGTCGCATCCGCTGGTGCTGCTGCCCGCATCGCTGTCGGAAGTCACAGGCCCGGTGTTCGGCTACGACCTCCTGAAGGCCAACGACAACGATCTTACGAAGCAGCACGCCGGCGATCCCATCGGCGAGCGCATCGTCGTCTCGGGCCGCGTGCTCGACGCCAACGGTCGCCCGGTCGTCAACACGCTGGTCGAGGTGTGGCAAGCCAATGCCGCGGGCCGCTATCCGCACAAGCGCGACCAGCACAACGCGCCCACCGATCCCAACTTCACCGGTGCCGGGCGCACGCAGACCGACAGCGAAGGCCGCTATCGATTCGTCACGATCCGCCCGGGCGAGTATCCGTGGCGCAATCACTACAACGCGTGGCGGCCGGCGCACATCCACTTCTCGCTGTTCGGCCCCGCGTTCAGCACGCGGCTCGTGACGCAGATGTACTTTCCCGGCGATCCGTTGCTGGAGTTCGACCCGATGTTCACCAGCATTCCCGACGAGCGCGCGCGGCAGCGGCTCGTTTCCATCTTCGACTGGGAGTCGACGATTCCCGAGCAGGCGCTGGGCTACAAATTCGACATCGTGCTGCGTGGCCGCTACGAGACGCCGATGGAAAACTACCTGCCTGCCCGGAGCTGACACCATGAGCCTGCACACCACCGCTTCGCAAACCGTCGGGCCATACCTGCACATCGGCCTCGCGTGGCTCGTCACGTCGAACCTCGCCGGCCCCGGCATTGCCGGCGAGAAAGTGACCATCGAGGGCCGCGTCACCGACGGCGACGGTACGCCGGTCAACGATGCGCTGGTCGAGATCTGGCAGGCCAACGCCGCGGGCCGCTACGCGCACCCGGAGGACACACGCGACCTGCCGCTCGAAACGGGCTTTCGCGGCTTCGGCCGCGTGCCCACCGACGACGACGGCCGCTTCCGCTTCACCACGATCAAGCCCGGGCGCGTGCCCGGCGAAGGCGGCGTGCTGCAGGCGCCACACATCAACGTCACGATCTTCATGCGGGGGATGCTGAAGCACCTGTGTTCGCGCATCTACTTCCCCGGCGATGCCGCCAACGCCGCCGACCCGGTGCTGTCGCGCGTGCCCGCCGCCCGTCGCGA
>JANNYI010000124.1:0-25126 GCA_031410015.1 Betaproteobacteria bacterium
GCGGTGAATTCCGCGTGCAGCCCGGGGAAACGGTACTCGGACGGGACCTGGCGACGGACCTGGGGATCGGGGTCGGCGACCGCGTGCGGCTGATCACGACCGACAGCGAAGTCGTCACCGGCGATACGTTCACGGTGACCGGTATCGTCGACCTGGGCGTACGCGAGCTCAACCGCCGCACCGTCTACGTCGGCTTGCGCACCGGCCAGAGCCTGCTGTCGCTGCCCGGTGGCGTATCGCAACTCGACCTCACGATCACCGACCTTTTCGACGCCGAGGTGATCGCGCAGCAGCTGGCCGCCAAGACCGGGTTGACGGTGGAATCGTGGATGCAGACCAACGCGCAGCTGATGGCGGCGATCAACGCCCAGACGATCACCACACGCATGATCCGGCTGTTTGTCGTGGTCATCGTCGTTCTGGGCATCGCCAGCGTGCTGGTGGTGTCGGTGGTGCAGAAGCGGCGCGAGATCGGCATCCTGCGCGCGATGTGCGCCCCGCGCGCCAAGGTGCGGCGGGTGTTCCTGCTGCAGGGGGCAATGGTGGCGCTGATCGGCTCACTGCTCGGCTGCGCGCTCGCGGCCATCATGATTGCCGTCTTTCTCAAACTGGCGCGCAATGCCGACGGCACGCCGCTGTTCGACCTCGTGATCGGTCCCGAGCTGTTCGCGATCGCCACGATCGGCGCGATCGTCTGCGGCGTGCTGGCGGCCGTCGCGCCGGCACAGCGCGCCGCGGCGCTCGATCCCGCCCAGGCGATCCGGATGTGACCATGGCCGCGCCACTGATCGAACTCGCGGGCATTCGCAAGAGCTATGGCATGGGAACCGAAGTCGAGGTCGAGGTGCTGCATGGAATCGACCTCGTCCTGCGGGCCGGGGAATTCGCCGCGCTGATCGGCCCTTCCGGTTCCGGCAAATCCACCCTGCTGAACCTGATCGGGCTGCTGGAGCCGCCGTCGGCCGGTTCCTACACGATCAGCGGCCAGACAACCGCCGCGCTTGCCGACAACGAACTGACGGCGTTGCGGGGCAATGCCATCGGCTTCGTGTTCCAGTTCCATCATCTGCTGCCGGCGTTCACAGCCACGGAGAATGTGCTGTTGCCGCGACTGATCGCCGTCGGTCCGCCCACTGCGGCGCAGCGGGAAGCGGCGCGCGATCTGCTGCGCGACGTCGGCCTGGGCGAGCGCCTCGATTATCTGCCGCGCAAGCTGTCCGGCGGCCAGCAGCAGCGCGTTGCCATCGCGCGGGCACTGGCCCTGGGTTCGCCGCTGGTGCTGGCCGACGAGCCCACAGGCAACCTCGATACCCACGCCGCCGACGAGATCTTCGCGCTGATGCGCAAGTTCAACCGTGAGCGCGGCACGGCGTTTCTGATCGTCACGCACGATCCCCGGCTCGCGCGGCGTTGCGACCGCATCATCGAACTCGTCGACGGCCGGATCGCCAGCGATCGTCCGAATCGTGCCGTCGGCGCGGAGGCCGATGACCAAGTCGCGGATGCGCCGCCGGCCCGGCCCGCCGCTTGACCTCGATCAACACCCCGGCGGCCGAAATGGGCGATGATGACCTCCCAAGGAGGGCCTATTCATGAACACCCACCTCACGCTGGCCCAACGCGCGCTGCTCACGGCGGAACTGGAGCAGCGGCAACAGGATCTCGAACGCCAGATTGCCGGCGAGTTTGGCGGCACGACGCGCGTCGAACATGCCCGCGAGGTGCTGCTGCAGGATGGCGACGATGCGCCTGCCCGCGACGCCGATCGCGAAGTCGATCTGGCGCGCAGCGACCAGGAGCTCGACGAACTGCGCGCGGTGAAGGACGCGCTGGTCCGCCTGCAAGGTTCGACCTATGGAATGTGCAGCGACTGCGGGGCGGAAATTCCCTATGCGCGGCTGCAGCACAGCCCCGAGGTTCTGCGCTGCATCGCCTGCCAGACGGCACTCGAAGCACGCCTCGGCATCGCCCATCGGGCGTCGATCTGAAATTTGCCGCGGGGCATGCGGCCCGGCGGCGTCCAACGACCCTTTGCAAAGATCACCACCATGACCATCACCCACGCCGTCGTCCGGATCGATCACAAGAGCGCCACCGTCGTCCACTTCGACGCGGAGCACGTGAAGGCGCAGACCATCAAGACACAGGCCCATTACACCCGGCAGCACGGGAGCAGCGTGCGCACCGAGCATGAGTACTTCGGCCACGTGGCCGACGCGCTCGCCGGCGTGCCCGAAATTCTGGTGGTGGGCCCCAGCATGGCGCACGCCGAGTTCAAGCGGTACTGCGACAAGCACCGCCTGGAGATCGGGCGCCATATCGTCGGCAGCGAAACGATCGACCATCCGACCGATCCGCAATTGATCGCGCTGGCGCGCAAGTATTTCCTGCGCCACGACCAACTGGCAGGCACGTCGCCGCTGCCCACCTGACGCGATGCGGCCCTACGATGCGGCGGCAAACGCCGCGTCGAGCTGCTCGATCCAGCGGCGCTTGGCCGCTGCTTCCGCAAAGCTCGCCTCGAAGCCGTTGCGTGCCAGCGCATAGGCCTGCCGCATGCTTAAGTGGGGGAGCGCGGCAAAGGTCTCGGTGTAGTTGGCGTTGACGTAGCCACCGAAGTACGCAGGATCGTCCGAGTTCATCGTTGCGCAGATGCCGGCGTCGAGCAATGCCGGCAACGGGTGCTGCGCCAGACCGGGATAGACGCAAAGCTTCACATTCGACAGCGGACACACGGTGAGTGGAATCCGCTCGCGCGCGAGCCGCGCCACCAGTTCCGCGTCCTCGACGCAGCGCACGCCGTGATCGATGCGCTCCACCTCCAGCACGTCCAGCGCCGCGCGAATGTAGGCCGGCGGCCCCTCTTCCCCCGCGTGCGCCACACGGTGCAGGCCGAGTTCACCGCAACGGGCAAACACGCGTGCGAATTTTTCCGGCGGATTGCCCCGTTCGCCGCTGTCGAGTCCGACGCCGATGAAGTGGCCGCGAAACGGCAGCGCGTCCTCCAGCGTGGCGAATGCGTCGTCCTCCGACAGGTGGCGGAGGAAGCACATGATCAGCGAGGCGTCGATGCCGTGCCGGGGGCCGGCCTCGGCACACGCACGCGCGAGGCCGCTGATCACCGTGGCCATCGCCACACCCCGCGCCGTGTGGGTCTGCGGGTCGAAGAACAACTCCGCATGGACGACGTTGTCGGCCGCCGCGCGCTCGAAGTACGCCATGGCCATCGCGTGGAAGTCGCCTTCGGTCACCAGCACGCTGGCGCCGGCGTAGTACAGGTCGAGGAAACTCTGCAAATCGGTGAAAGCGTAGGCGGCCCGCAGGGCCTCGACGTTTGCGTAAGGCAGCCGCACGCCGTTGCGCTGCGCCAGCGCGAAGATCAGTTCCGGCTCAAGCGAACCCTCGATGTGGATGTGGAGCTCGGCCTTGGGCATCGCTGCCAGCAGGGCTTCGAGCCGATCGCGTGGCAACTCGGGGAAGGACATGGTCACGCTAACCCGGACCGAATTGGCCCGCTGTCAGCGGCTTCAGGCGGGCATACGACTCGCCCACGGTCTCCGGAATCTCCTCCTCCTTGGGTTCGACGCCAGTGAAGTACGCCATGGTCAGTGCGTAGATGTTGCGGTCGAGCTCATCCATCGGCTGCGCGGCGAATTCCGGCGTGGTCGGATCGCTGATCTTCGCCTCGCCCGGCAGCAGATCCACTGGCGGGACGGGCCACGTCGACGGATCGCGGACCGTGGACTGATTGATTGCGTCCCGGATATCGGGCGCGTCGATGTCGCGATTGGTGAGGTTCTTCAGCTTGAACTTGTTGCACAGCGTGCGGATCAGCGCGGCGTGATGCACGGTGTTGTGCACGACAGTGCCCGCCTTGGTGTGCGCCGAAATCGCAATCGTGGGCACGCGCACCCCGAGCCGGTCGAACAGGAAATCCATTTCGCCCGAGATCTGCGGGTCGTTCGGGGTCCTGGCCGAACCGGGCGCGACGTGGTCGTAGCAGCCGCCGGCCTCGTCGAAGGTGACCAGCAGCATCGTGTTGAGTGCGTTGGACCCCTTCGGCGTCGCGCTGGTCCGCACCGCGGTGTAGATGTTGTTCAGCAGCAGGTCGCCGGCGCGTACATCCGACACGAGCTTGCCCGGCGGATGAAAATCATTGTGATAGTGCGCCATGCAGGGCTCGATGAACGCGTAATCCGGCAGGTTGCCGGCCGCGGCGTCGAGGTAGAACTGGGTCATGAACGCGAAGTTGGTCTTGAAGTACTTGGCCAGCTTCCGGGCGTGGATGAGCCCCGTCAACGGCGCCAGTTGCCGCACGTCGAAATAGACTTTCCAGGTGCGGCCTGCATCCTCCAGGCGATTGAAGATGGTGTCCGCATCGTTGAATTCCAGCCACTTCTTTCGCGGCGCGTTGAGCACGAAGCCGGACGACGTCGACGCATGGAAGAACGAGCGGTTGCAATAGGTCTGCGACGGTACTGCGCAAAACCACGCATCGTAGACGGCAAACGATTCCGCGAGCCTGGACAACGTTGGCAACTGCGACGACGTGAACGTTTCCATGATCACGCGGTATTCGTCGTAGGTGGGATTGCGTTTCTGCGTGTGCTTGTAATTGTTGCAGTAGTCGATCACGAATCCCTTCATCGTCGGCACGGTGCCATGCGCCGGTGCGTTGTACGGAAACGTCATCTTGTCCTCGGCCTCGAACTGGTTCGGCGGCGGATCGACAATGCCGAAAAGCTGCGTATTGATGTGCGGGTAGCCCTCGCCCGGATCGGGCTTGGGGTTTTGCCAGTCGGTGGACCGGCCCGGACTGGGCCCGGCCGTCACCGCAGCGTGACCGTCATTGATGAACGCGGGGACAGGATTGGTGTAGGTGCCGTTGGCCAGTCCGTTGAACGCGGCACCCGCGGGGTAGAGATAGCCCAGCATGTTGTCGAGCGACCGGTTCTCGAACATCACCACGACCAGGTGATCGAAACGGGCGAGTGGATCCGCTTCCACCGCCTCGACCGGCGCCGGGCTCTCGCCACCGCCACCGCCGCCGCCGCACGATGCAAGCAGCGAGGCGCCTGCCGCCGCGGCCGTCGCTTTCAGGAATTCGCGGCGGAGACTGCCTGCTGGCACGTGTGCCGCCGATGCGGGATCGGGAGCCGCTGGCTTGGTCATGGTCGGGCCTCGACGGATGAAGGATCACGCGAGATTGCCACGCCCCCCCCTCCACGCCAAGTCCCCGTGCCAGCGCGCAGCGTGGCCGATGCGACTAATCGCACCCGCCACCCGCACTTCCATGCCAGAATCATAAAAGTTGCGATTGGCACCTCACCCGGAAAGGCGGTTTGCCATGACAAACGTCGGAATTCACACACGCGCGTTGCCACGTTCGACAGCCGGACTGCGCGGCCTGGTCGCCCTGCTCGCTGCCGGAATGGCCCTGTGCTGTGGCGGTGCGGCTCTCGCCGCGCCCGTCGTGGACTCGTCGGGCGCCTTCAAGGAAGCCGTCATCGAAGAGATGGCGGAGGCGCTTGGCTATCGCGTGGCGGCGCCAACGCGCAAGGCCGGCGAAACCGTGATCGGCGTCGTCGAGTACTACAACGCCGCGCTGCAGCACTACTTCATCACGGCCGAGCCGGCGGAAATTGCCAACCTCGACGGCGGCGCCTTCGGCGGCGCGTGGAAGCGTACCGGGCAGACCTTCAACGCCTGGGCTCTGGCCAACAAGCCCTCCGACGCCGTGCCGGTGTGCCGGTTCTTCGGGACGGATCAATACCGCGCCAACGGCACCCGCATCGGCCCCGACAGCCACTTCTACACGGCCGACCCGGCCGAGTGCGCGTACGTGAAGACGGGCTACCAATCCGTTGCTGCAGACGGGCGCAGCTACCCGGCGTGGACCTACGAGGGCGATGCCTTCGCGGTGAAGCTTGCCGTCGGTGGCACTTGCCCTGCCGGAACGCAACCGCTCTACCGCAGCTACAACGACGGCGCGCGTGGCAATCCGAATCACCGCTATTCCACCAGCTCGGCGCTGCTGATGACGCTGTCGGGGTGGACCTTCGAAGGCCTGGTGATGTGCGTGCCGGCGACGGTCACGCCGCCCGCGCCGTTCCAGGTGGTAGGTGAGATTCGTGGCTGCACGACTCCCGAATGCCGGCCCCCGCTCGCGGGGGGATCGGGTACCGGCCTGGTCGATCTCGTCATCGAAATCGGCAATGGCAGCGGGCAACCGGTAGCGGTCACCATACCGGCCGGATTCGTTTTCGTGTCGGAGACCGGCACCTATCAGGACGGCCTGCTGCTCGACTCGTTGATCGTGCAGGTACCCGCGAACGGATCCACGCGGCTGCTGCTGAGCCTCTATTGCTCGCAGCAATCGCGCGACGCCGCCAAGCCCACCGCCGTCTACCGTGCCGGCGCGGTCACCACCAACCCGGGCCTGCTTGCCATCGTCAACCTGCCGCGTCCCAGCGCGATCGGGAACGGCTCGCTGTATGCCACGGCAACCCAGTTTGCCGTATGGGAGGTCACCGACGGCAAAGGGCCGCTCAGCGCGTCGCAGCTGAACATGCTGCGCAACATCTACGCACTGGCGGAGACCGATCCCGCGTTCCCCGGTGCGCTGGCCGACTTTCTCGACACGCTGTCGGTGATCAAGCCGCCGGGCTGAGGTGGCAACCCATATGCCAAGAGTCCACGATGCCACGTAACGATCGTCGCGAGTGGCTGAAAACCGGCCTCGCCATGTCAGCCGGCGCGGTAGCCGGTTGCGCTGCACCCGGCGGCGCCCAGATGGGCGGCGCCAAGCCGATCCTTGACGTCCCGGTCACGACGATCCCCATCGTCGGTACCGGGGATGTGTTTCCGGTCCGCCGTATCTATTGCATCGGCCGCAACTACGCAGCGCACGCCCGCGAGATGGGCTCGGACCCCACGCGCGAGCCACCGTTCTTTTTCCAGAAGCCCACGGACGCCATCCAGTACGTGGCGCCAGGCACCATCGCCGACCACCCCTATCCCACGCTCACCAAGAACTATCACTACGAGGTGGAACTGGTCGCCGCACTCGACAAGGGCGGCCGCAACATCCCGATCGCCAGCGCGCTCACCTGCGTCTACGGCTACGCCATCGGCCTCGACATGACGCGCCGCGACCTGCAGCGCGCGATGGGCGACGAGAAGAAGCCGTGGGAAATCGGCAAGAGCTTCGACATGTCGGCACCCATCGGTCCGCTGCACCGCGCCACCGGCCCGATGGTCAAGGGTGCCATCTGGCTCAAGGTCAACGGCGTGCTCAAGCAGAACGCCAACCTCGACCATATGACGTGGAACGTGGCCGAGCAGATCAGCAAGCTGTCCGAAGCGTTCGAATTGAAGCCCGGCGACATCATCTTCTCGGGCACGCCCGAAAACGTGGGCCCGGTGGTGCGCGGCGACGTGATCGACTGCCATATCGACGGACTGCCCAACCTGGGCGTGAAGATCGTTTAGCGTCGCGCGGTGTGCGCCCCTTCGACACGCGCCGCGGACGCCGTCGTTGTCCAGCAATCCGGCCCCCGGATGCCCGGCGCCGGCAGTAAGATTTGCCTCAGCGGTTCACTCTTCCCACTCCTCCCAGGACTTCCGACCATGACCACCCGCCGCCAGTTCGTCATCACCCTGCTGCCTGCCACGGCCGCCATGCTCGCACTTTCGCGCCACGTTCAAGCCCAGGCCGCCAAGCTCGAGGAAACCGACGCCACCGCCCTCGCGCTTGGCTACAAGCACGACGCCACCAAGGTGGATGCCAAGAAGTTCCCCACCTACGTCGCCGGCCGCGTATGCAGCAATTGCCAGCTGTTCCAGGGCAAGCCCACCGATGCCTGGGCGCCGTGCGCGATCTTCGCCGGCAAGCAGGTCAATGCCATAGGCTGGTGCAACGCCTGGATCAAGAAGGCCTGATTGAGGCTGCGGGGCCGCAGGCCCCGCCCCGCTAACCCATCGCCGGCGCGAACACGCGCAGGCGATGGCGATCCGGATCCAGCGCCACAAACGTGCGGCCGAAGTCGAGGTCCGTGGGCGCCTGGAGCACCGGTATGCCCTTGGCGCGCCATGCGCCGTGAGTTGCATCCACCTCCGCGGGCATTGCGACGGTGAACGCAATCTCCGCACCGCCACCGCCGCTCTCGGCGCCAGGCGCCACCGTGTGCTTCGACCACAGTCCCAACATGACGTCGCCGTGCAGAGAGAACATCGCGAACGTGGGCGACGCTTCCACCGGTGGCCGCCCCAGCAGGTCGGCATAGAACGCGGCGCTGGCCTCGGGGTTGTCCACGTACAGGATCACGAAATTGGGGTTGGGCATGCTGTCTCCGGAAGGTGGTGCGGGCTAAACGCCCGCATGAACCACCGCCGGCCCGGCAGGTGCCGGTGGGCCTGACAATGCGGCGGTTCGATGGCGTTGATCCTACGGCCGCACCCTGTCAGTTTCCGGCAGTAGCGTTTCAGGCGTCGACGATCCCCTGGCTGGCCCGCCATTCCCGGAGCAACGCCTGGCGCCGCCGGGGATAACGCACGTCCGTGGCCGTCAGCGCAGCGATCCTGTCGGTGCGGAAATGCCGGATCGACTGGCGCAGCTCGCACCACGCCGCCACCACGCGCGCCTGGTCAAAGAACCCCAGCGCAAACGGCCAGATGGTACGGGTGGACTCGCGTCCCTTCTCGTCGCGGTAGGCGATGTTCACCTTGCGCTCGGCGCGGATGGCAAGCCGGATCGCGGCGACGTCGGCGTCACCGGCCGCAATGGGTGTGCCGGGACCCACCAGCAATGCCGATGTGTCCAGATCGTGGCGCAGCTCGGCGGGCAGCACCGCGGCGATCTTGGCCAGCGCGTTGGCGGCGGCGTCCGCCAGCCGGCGATCACCGCGATCGGCCACCCAGCGCGAACCCAGTACCAGTGCCTCGATTTCCTCGGTGGTGAACATGAGCGGCGGCACGACAAAGCCGGCCCGGAGCACATAGCCCAGCCCCGGCGCCCCGTCGATGCTGGCGCCGCGCGCCTGCAGCGAGGCGATGTCGCGATAGAGCGTGCGGATGCTGATCCCAAGCTCCGCCGCAAGCGCAGCACCGCTCACCGGATGCCGGTGTCGGCGCAATACCTGCATCAGTTCGAGTAGGCGCTCGGCGCGGGACATGCCGGCGATTCTGCCACGGGTGTCGCGGGCCGCCACAACCCGGGCCGGCGTGACTGAAATGCCGCCAGTGACCCGGTTTATCTCCACCGCGGAAACGGCGTGGTGGCGTCGAACTGCGTGATCGTTTATGGTTCTGCCGGTGGCGGCCAATCCCGATGACCTGATCGAAAGCTTGTACAACTGATGCCGGATGTGCAAAAAAAGAAGAGAACCGGGGGAAAGATCAAGGCAACCCCGCGCGTAACGGCCGCCGCATCCGCGGTCGATCAAATTGCTGCACTTGCGGCCGCCGGACAGCATGATCGCGCCGTCGACGCGGCGACCCACGCACTGTCCGCGGCCCGCGTGCCCACCGCAACCCGGCTCGGCCTCCTCGATCTGCGTGCGGAGAGTTATCTCGCGCAAGGCGACGTAGCCGCCGCCGACGCGGACACTTCTGCGATGATCACCATGGCGCGTCGAAGCCGCAGCGCCGACCATCTTGCGCAGGCGTTGAACCGCCGCGTGGCGTTCGAGATCCACCGGGGCAATTCGCGCCTTGCGCTGAGCGCCGCGGAAGAGTCACTGGAGGCGGCGCGACGGAGCCGGCAGCCTGCCATCGAGGCCGTCAGTTGGTATCGCCTGGCCAGCGCACTGCAGCGGCAGCGTGCCTATGGGCAGTGCGCCAAGGCGGCGATGCAGGCGATCCGGATGTTCAAGAGGCTGGGACAGCCGGAGGACGAAGGGCGCACGTGGTTTTTCGTCGCCGCCGCGCGCAGCGGGCAGGGTCGTGCCGCCGATGCCAACGCCGCAGGTCGCAAGGCGCTGGCTCTGGCGCAGCGTTGCGGCGATCTCCTCGGCATGGGCAATGCCTTCAACATTCTCACGTTCAACGAGCCGGACCTCGCGGCGCGCCTGCGGCTGCTGAAGGATGCGGACGCGGCCTTTGCCGCCGCCGGCTACGTTGGCCGCCGTGCCATCATCGCCAACAATCTCGGTATCGCCTATTTCCATCTGGGGCTGTTTCGGCGCGCCCGGCGAGTACTGTTGCACGGCCTGGACCTCAATCAGCGCAGCGGCGCTTACGGGCTCGGTGCGTCAACCCACTGGAACATCGCGGAAGTCGAATACATCCTTGGCGACATCGCATCCGCGCGGCGCCACGCCGAGATCTCCTGCACCCTCTGGGAGAGCGTCGATGATGCCGCAAGGGATTCCTATCGGCCCGTCATCTACGGCTGGATTGCCCTGAAGGAGCGCGACTTTGTCACAGCCCGGCAACTCCTCGCCGAAGCCGCAGGAAGCGTGGAAGGCACCGAGCGGGATACGTCGCTGCTCAACGCGAAGATCCGCCTTGCCGAGGCCGAGTTGGCGCTCGGCAACGGGGCTGAAGCACTTGCTGCTTCGACCAAGGCAACGTCGATCCATCGACAGCACGACCTGGCGGTCATGGAAGGCTTCGATGCCGCGTCGCTGTGGCGGCTTCACCATGACGTCCTCGTTGCCAATGGACGTCCGGCCCTGGCGCGGCAGGCGCTGGCTATTGCCTATCGTTTCGTCGTCGGGCAGATCGTCGAGGTCACCGATGAGGGCCTGCGGCGAAACTACCTGAACAAGATCGACGATCATCGCAAGATCGTGACCGCATGGCTTGCCGACATGCGCACGCGCAAGTCCGGGCCACCGCAGCGCATCCCGCACCTGCAAGGCAAATCCAGCCTGCGCGAGCCCTTCGAAAGGCTGGCGGATACCGGCTTGCGCCTCAACGAGTTGCGCAGCGCCGCCGATCTGCACGAATTCCTGATCGACGAAGCCACCGAGTTGAGCGGCGGCGAACGCGTCCTGCTGGTGCTGGAAACGCGGCAAGGCCTTCAATTGGCCGGTTCGCTGTTGCCGCAGGGCGAGGACGCGGCAACGTTGCTGGCGTCACTTCTGCCCGACCTGGACCAGGTGCAACGCACGCGCACCACCCGGCTCGACTACACCCCGGAACGCGCCCAGGAACTCGATCAGCGCTCGCGGATCATCGCGCCGCTGATCGCGCAGCAGAAGCTGCTGGGCTACCTGTATCTCGACATCGACGGCGCGTTCGGCCGCTTCCACGACACCGACCGCGACATGATGGCCATGCTGGCCAGCCAGGCCGCGGTAGCGCTTGACAACGCGCAGTGGTCGCAGGGCCTGGAAGAAAAAGTTGCGCAGCGAACGGAGGAGCTGCAGACCTCGAACGCGCAGATCGAATCACGCGCTGCCGAGCTGGCGATCATCAACAGCGTGCAGGAAGGGCTTGCGGCGCAGCTCGATTTCACGGCGATCATCGACCTCGTCGGCGACAAGATCGCGGAGATCTTCGGCAGAAGGGCCATGTCCATCGCGCTTCATGATCCCGCGAGCAACATGATGACGATGCCGTACTTTCTCGAACATGGCGAGCGCTTTCCCGTCGAGCCGTTCCCCATGGGGATCGGCTTCACGTCGCACGTCATCACCACTGGCCAGCCACTGCTCATCAATCGGGACATGCTCCGCCGCGGGCGCGAACTGGGAACGCTGCTGATCGGCGACGCCAGCGACGACTCCCTCGGCAAGAGCTACCTTGGCGTACCGATCCTGACGGGCGACGCGGCATTCGGCGTTATCGCGCTGTATAGCGGACAGGAGGACGCGTTCACCGACGCGGAACTGCGGCTGCTGCAGACACTTTCCAACAGCATGAGCATCGCGCTGCAGAATGCGCAGCTTTTCGACGAAACGCAGCGCCTATTGAAGGAAACCGAGCAGCGCGCGGCCGAGCTGGCGGTGATCAACGGCATCCAGCAGGGCATGGCGGCGGAGTTGGGCTTCCAGGCCATCGTCGACTTGGTCGGTGACAAGTTGCGCGAGGTGTTCAAGACCGGCGATATCGGCATTCGCTGGCATGAGGCCAGTTCCAACAGCATTCATTACCTGTATGAATACGAGCACGGCGTGCGGCTTCAATTGCCGCCCAACGTTACCAAGCCCGATGGCCCGTGGGCGCGGCTGGTCCGAACGCGCAAGCCAACGGTCGTCAACAATCGCGCAGAGTATGCGGCACTGGGAATGCGGACGCTCGAGGATACGGACCAAAGTCAATCGTCGGTGACGGTACCGATCCTTGGCGGAGACCGGGTCCTCGGTTCTATCCACCTGGAAGATTACGAGCACGAAAACGCGTATCGCGAGCCCGAAGTGCGACTGCTGAGCACAGTCGCGGCAAGCATGGGTGTGGCACTGGAAAACGCCCGCCTCTTCGACGAGACGCAGCGGCTGCTTAAGGAAACCGAACAGCGCAATGCCGAACTCGCGGTGATCAGCAGCATCCAGCAAGGCATGGCGGCGGTACTCGACTTCCAGGCCATCGTCAATGTGGTGGGCGACAAGCTGCGCGAGGTATTCGGCTCGCCCGATATGTGCATCTGGTGGTGGGACGAAGGTTCCGACCACATCCGCCTCGACTACGGGTTCTATGGCGGCGTGCTTAAAACGCCGGGAATGACAACGCCATTGACTGAAGCGGGCGCGGCCATTCAGCGCGTGTTGCGGGAAGGCGCGGTGGTGGTGTCGGGCAACTGGGCTGAGCAGGAGGCGCAGGATGTGTTTTGCGTGCCTGGCACAAGCCGCAGCCAGTCGGTGGTGACGGTACCGGTCATTGGCGGGCAGCGCGTGCTGGGCTTTGTCGCGCTCGAAGATCTGGAGCGCGAAAACGCATTTGACGACGCCGCCGTGCGCCTGCTCACCACCGTGGCAGCTTCGATGGGCGTGGCACTGGAAAACGCCCGCCTCTTCGACGAGACGCAGCGGCTGCTGAAGGAAACCGAACAGCGCAATGCCGAGCTGGCGGTGATCAACGCCGTACAACAGGCGCTGGCCGGCGAACTCGACATCCAGGGCGTGTACGAAGCAGTCGGTGAAAAACTGCTCGAAGTCTTTCCGCTTTCCATGGAAGGCATCCGCGTCGTGGATCGGGCGTCGGGGCAGATGCTTTATCCCTATGGCGTCATGGGCGGCAAGCGGGTGCATCCCCCGCCTTCGCCGATGACCGAGCTCGGTTTCAGCGCCGAGGTCATTCGCACCGGCCATACGTTGCTGGCCAATGAAAACCTGCAGGAGCTGTCCGCGAAGCTCGGCTCGACCGGGCTCATCATGGGTAACCGCCATCCCAAGTCAATGCTGCTGGTGCCGCTGGTGGCGGGCGGACAGACGCAAGCGATCATCGTCCTCAACGACATGCAGCGCGAGCACGCGTTCAGCCCGGACGATGTGCGGCTGCTGGAAACGCTGGCCGCCAGCATGAGCGTTGCGCTGCAGAATGCGCGTCTCTTCCACGAGACGCAGCGTCTGCTGAAGGAGACGGAGCAGCGCAACGCCGAGCTGGCAGTGATCAACCGCATCCAGGAAGGCATGGCGGCCAAGCTCAATTTCCAGGCCATCGTCGACCTGGTCGGCGACAAGCTGCGCGAGGTCTTCCGCACCGGCGATATCGGCATCTGCTGGTGGGATGCCGACACCGAACTGATGCACAACCTGTACGAATTCGAGCACGGTGTTCGCCTGCCGTTCGCGCCGCGCAGGCCATCCCCCGAGTGGTGGAAGATCTTGGAGCAGCGTCAGCCGTTGATCTTCAATACACGGGAGGAGCAGGACGCGTCCCATTCGACCACGACGCCTGGCACCGACCAGGCGCTCTCGATCGTGGTCATTCCCGTCGTCGCCAGCGATCGGGTCGTGGGCAGGCTTGTGATCGAGAATCACGACCGCGAATATGCGTTCGGCGAATCCGATGTGCGCCTCTTGCAGACCGTGTCCTCCAGCATGGGCGTCGCGCTGGAAAACGCGCGCTTGTTCAACGAGACACAGCGACTGCTGAAGGAGACGGAGCAGCGCAACGCGGAACTGGCGGTCATCAACAGCATCCAGGACGGGATGGCGGCGGAACTCAACTTCCAGGGGATCATCGACCTCGTCGGCGACAAACTGCGCGAAGTTTTTCAGGTCGGCGACATCGGCATTCGCTGGTGGGATGAAGCAAGTGGCCTCGTGCATTTTCTGTACGAATACGAGCACGGCGTGCGGCTCACGTTGCCGCCGTTCAAGGTCAACCAGGAAGCTCGCTTTTTCAAGACGCTGTTGGCGCGCCAGGTCGTGGTCTCGAACAGCCAGGATGATTGGTCCAACTGGGGCATGACGCTCGTCGAAGGAACCGACCCCAGCAAGTCGGTGGTCATGGTCCCGATTTTCGCGGGCGACCGGAAGCTCGGATCCATCGGCCTTGAGAACTACGAACGTGAGAACGCGTATGGTGAGGCGGAAATTCGCCTGCTCTCGACCGTGGCCGCGAGCATGGGCGTGGCGCTGGAAAACGCGCGCCTTTTCGATGAGACGCAGCGCCTGTTCAAGGAAAGCGAGCAGCGCGCGGCCGAACTCGCGCTGATCAACAGCATCCAGGAAGGCATCGCCGCCGAGCTGATTTTTCAGGCCATCGTCGACAGGGTCGGCGACAAGTTGCGCGAGGTGTTCGAAACGGGTGACATGGTCATCCGCTGGCACGACCCGAAGACGGATTTGCTCCATTACCTGTACATCTACGAGCATGGAATCCGGCGGCATCCGGATCCGCATCCACCACATCCGGGCGGCCCCTGGTCGCGAATGGCTTCGACGCGGCAGCCGGTAAGCTTCGCGACCCGCGCGGAGTTCGACTCAACCGGCACGCCGCTCGTGCCGGGAACTGACCAGTGCGCGTCATCGATCCACCTGCCAATGCTCGGCAGCGACCGGGTGCTCGGCATGATCAGTCTCGAGAATTTCGAGCGCGAGCACGCGTACGGTGAGGCCGAGGTGCGGCTACTCTCGACGGTTGCCTCCAGCATGGGCGTCGCCTTGGAAAATGCCCGCCTGTTCGACGAGACGCAGCGGCTGCTGAAGGAAACCGAACAGCGTGCAGCCGAGCTGGCGGTCATCAACAGCATCCAGCAGGGTGTTGCGGCCGAACTCGACTTCCAGGCCATCATCAATCTCGTCGGCGACAAATTGCGCGAGGTGCTGAACTCCCAGGACATCGGCATCCGCTGGTACGACGCCAATGCAAAGATCATTCACTTTTTCTACGAATTCGAGCACGGCCAGCGGCTCACGATCGCGTCGGGACCGCCTCGAAACATCAGCTGGGAGACGTTGACGGTGCGGCGTGACCCGCATGTCCTGAACACCGTGGCGGAAATGACGGCGTTTGGCACGATGCCGGGAACCGACACTGCCAAGTCGATGGCCCAGGTCCCCATCATCGGCAGCGATCGGGTGATCGGCAGCATCATCGTCGAGAGCCACGAACGTGAATATGCCTACAACGAATCGGATATCCGCCTGCTGACGACCGTGGCGTCGAGCATGGGCGTGGCGCTGGAAAATGCACGCCTCTTCGACGAGACGCAGCGCCTGTTCAAGGAAAGTGAGCAGCGTGCCGCGGAACTCGCGATCATCAACAGCGTGCAGCAGGCGCTCGCGGCCGAACTCAACATCCAGGGCATCTACGACGCGGTGGGCGACAAGATCCGCGAGATCTTCGAGCAGGCCGACGTGGCGATCCGCATCTACGACCCGCAGACGAACCTGATCCACTTTCCGTACCTCACCGAGCGCGGAGTCCGGATCGATCTGCCGACGCGGCACCTGCCCGAACGCGGATTCGGTCCGCATGTAATCCGCACTCGCGAGCCGCTGGTGATCAACGAGAACATTGCGGAGGAAATGGAAAAATACGGGAGCTTCATCGAGCTCGGCACTGAATCCGAAAAGTCGCTGGTCATGGTGCCGCTCATCGCCGGCAACCAGGCGCGCGGGTTGATTGCCCTGCTCGACATGAACCGCGAGCATGCGTACAGCCCATCGGACGTGCGCCTGCTGCAGACGCTGGCCAACAGCATGAGCATCGCGCTGGAGAACGCACGCCTCTTCGACGAAACGCAGCGGCTGCTGAAGGAAACCGAGCAGCGCGCGGGCGAGCTGGCGGTGATCAACAGCATCCAGGAAGGCATGGCAGCCGAGTTGGACTTCCAGGCGATCGTCGACCTGGTCGGCGACAAGCTGCGGGAGGTCTTCAACACCGGCAGCATGGGTATCCGTTGGCACGACTCCAAGACCGGCCTGATTCACTATCTGTACGAGTATGAGCACGGTATACGGCTGCATCTCCCGTCCACGGACGCGGCCTTCGGCAGCATCTGGCCACGGATCTCGACAGCCCGCCAGCCACTGGTCGCCCACTCACGAGTACACGCCGTGGAACTCGGCATGGCCGTCATACCCGGAACCGACGAGAGTCACTCTACGGTAGCCGTGCCCATTCTTGGCAAAGACCGTGTTCTCGGCTATGTGCTGCTGGAGGACTACCAACGCGAGAACGCATACGGCGAAGCCGAAGTCCGGCTCATCAGCACGGTGGCCGCCAGCATGGGCGTGGCGCTGGAGAGCGCGCGTCTCTTCGACGAGACCCAGCGTCGCGCCCGCGAAACTGCTGCGCTCGCCGAAGTGGGCCGGGATATTTCGTCGACGCTGGATCTGGCGACCGTGATGGATCGTATCGCGCACCACGCCAAGGAACTGCTGAACGCGGACAGCAGCGCTATTTTCCTGCCCGACGCAAGCGGGCGTAACTATCGCGCCATCGTGGCTGTAGGCGATTCGGCAGAAGCAATCTCCGAAACGATTGTCGTACCCGGCGTGGGCATCATCGGCAGCCTGGTCGAGAGCGGTCTGGCCGAATACATCAACGCCACGCAGTCTGACCCACGCGGCGTGCAGATTGCCGGGACGGCACAGGACGACGATGAGCGACTGATGGTCGCGCCGCTCTTGGCTGGCACCAAGGTCAAGGGTGTGATGGCAGTGTGGCGAACCTCCGGGGAGCCTTTTGGCGACACCGAGCTGGAGTTCCTGGTCGGATTGTCGCTGCAGGCCACCGTGGCCATCGAGAATGCGCGCCTCTTTGCCGAGTCGGAAAAGCGTGCGACCGAACTCACCACGATCAATACGGTCTCGCAACAACTGGCCGGCAAGCTCGAATTGGCACCGTTGCTCGACATGGTTGGCGAGCAGATCCGCACGGTGTTCATGGCCGACATCGCCTACGTCGCGCTCTACAACCCGGACAGCGGCATGATCGACTTCCCCTATCAGCACGGCGACGACATCAAGCCGGTAAAGTATGGCGTGGGGCTCACCAGCCGCATCATCAAGTCGGGCAAGGCGATCATCATCAATCGCGAATCCGACCGCAAGCAGCACGAACTGGACACGAAGGCCGTGGGCAAGCAGGCGTTGTCCTACCTCGGGGTGCCCATCCCGGTGGGCGGCTTGAGTCTTGGCGTGATCAGCGTGCAAAGTACGGCGAAGGAAGGCGTCTACGGCGCCGACGACGAGCGCCTGCTGTCCACGATTGCCGCCAACGTCGGCGTGGCGCTGCAGAATGCGCGCCTCTTCAACGAGACGCGGGAGACGCTGTCGCACCAGACCGCCACCGCCGAAATCCTGCGCGTGATCAGTAGTTCGCCCACCGACGTGCAGCCGGTGTTCGATGCAATCGTCCAGACGGCATTGCGGCTGATGGCCTGCGATTTCACATCACTGCTCCGCTGCGACGGCGCCACGTTCTCGCCGGTCGCCAATGCCACACCGGGTGGTGTTCCCCTCGACTCGCCCGAGCGCGTATTGCCCGTCGATCCCGCGGCCAATTTTCCGTCGCGGGTCATCGTGTCGAAAGCCATGCTGCACATCCCCGACTGGCAGGCGATCGACCTGCCGGCGCACGAACGCGCCGTCCGCGAACGGAGGGGAGTCAATTCATCAGTCATGCTCCCGCTGTTGCGCATGGACGAGTGCATCGGCGTGCTGGCGCTGGCGCGCGACAAGGCCGGCCCGTTCACCGACAAGGAAATCGCGCTTGCCAAGTCGTTCGTCGACCAGGCGGTGATCGCCATCGAGAACGTGCGCCTGTTCAACGAGACGCAGGAGGCGCTCGCCAGCCAGTCGGCCAGCGCCGACGTTCTGCGCGTCATCAGCCGCTCACCCACCGACGTGCAGCCGGTGTTCGACGCCATCGTTCGCACGGCGAGTCGGCTTATCGTCTGTGAGGCCGTGGGCCTGTTGCGCAACGATGCAACGCACGTCTACCCGGTGGCCAACGCCTCCGCCGGCGCGCTTGAACCGGTTCACGGCCCCGTCGAGGGCGTGCGCATCGACCGGGCCACCAGCCTGCCCGCGCGGGTGATCCTGGACAAGTCTCCATTGCACATCCCCGATTGGTCAACCGCCGATATCCCGGAAATGGCGCGAAACATCCCGCGCCTTGCCGGCGTCCGCTCGTCGCTGCATCTGCCCCTGTTGCGCGCCGGCGACTGTCTCGGCGTGCTCGTGCTCGTGCGAAGCGAACCCGGCGGCTTCCAAGACAAGGAAATCGCGCTGGCGCAGTCGTTCGCCGACCAGGCGGTGATCGCCATCGAAAACGTCCGCCTGTTCAACGAGACCAAGGAGGCGCTGGAGCGGCAGACCGCAACCGCCGACGTGCTGCAGGTGATCAGCGCCTCGCCCACGGATGTGCAGCCGGTGTTCGACATCATCGCCGAGCGGGCGGCGAAGCTGACCGGCGCCGAATCAGGCATCGTATTCCGCTTCGACGGCGAGTGGATCCACATGGCGAGCTCCTATGGCATGGATCGCGAATTCATCGACATGTTCAAGTCCCTGCTGCCGGTGCGCTCCGATGCCTTTTTCATCTCGGCGGAGGCCATTCGCGACGGCGTGGTGATCAACGTTCCGGACCTGCAGGAGCGCGCCAACAGCCGTGGCAGCGCACCGGTGGGCATGAAGGAAGCGGCCCGAAAGGCGGGCCTGCGCGGGGGCCTGGCGGTGCCGATGTTCCGCGACCGGCAAGTAGTTGGCGCCATCGCGATGTACCGCAGCAAACCTGGCAAGTTCGCCGACAACGAAGTCGACCTCTTGCGCACGTTCGCCGCGCAGGCGGTGATCGCCATCGAGAACGTGCGCCTCTTCAACGAAACGCGCGAGGCGCTGGAGCAGCAGACTGCCACTTCGGAAGTGCTGCAAGTCATCAGCAGTTCGGTGGCCGACACCGCGCCGGTGTTCGAGAAGATCCTCGACAGTTGCCAGCATCTCTTCGCCACCGAGCAGCTCGGCATCTTCCTGGCCAACGAGGACAATCAGGTGCATGTCGGTGCGTTTCGCGGCTCCGCCTTCGAAGCCGTCGTGCGTACATTTCCCAAGCCACTCGATGAAACGATGACCGGTCGCGTCATTCGTGAGCGCCGGACCTTCCATATCGGCGACACCTCGAAGATGGTCGATCCACCTGCGGCAGTGCGCGGCGTCATCGAGCTGGCCGGGCACGCATCCGTCGCCTGGTCGCCCATGCTGTGGGAGGACCGTGGAGTTGGTTCGATCTGCGCGATGCGCCAGCCCCCCAAGCCCTTCTCGGAAAAGGAACTGTCGCTGCTAAAAACCTTCGGCGACCAGGCGGTCATCGCGATTCAGAACGCGCGCCTCTTCAACGAGACCAAGGTGGCGCTCGAACGCCAGACCGCCACCTCGGAAGTTCTGCGCGTGATCAGCGAGTCGCCCGCTGACGTGCAGCCGGTGCTGGAGGCAGTGGCTGCGCGCGCCGGCCTCCTTTGCCACGCCGACGGCAGCCGGGTGTGGCTGCTCTTCGACGGTGAGTTGAGGGCGATGACCAGCTACGGCGCGGCTTACAAAGCAGGTTCGACGACGGATGTACTCCCGTTGCGGCGGACATCGTTTGCGGGACGCGCCGCGCTGGACCGCGAGTTTGTGCATGCCGATGACGCGCTCGCCGTCGTCGATACCGAATTCACCGACGTGCGCGAACTCATCAAGCGCCACGGTTTTCGCACCTGCCTGGCTGTGCCGCTCTTGCGCGAGGGCCAGGCACTGGGCGTTCTTGCATTGAATCGCCTGCAAGTCAAACCGTTCACGCCCGCGGAAATCCGCCTGGTGCAGACGTTTGCCGACCAGGCGGTCATCGCCATCCAGAACGTGCAGATGTTCAACGAGGCCAAGCACGCGCGCGCCGCCGCCGAGGACGCCAACGAAGCCAAGAGCTCGTTCCTGGCCACGATGAGCCACGAGATCCGCACGCCGATGAACGCCGTCATCGGCATGAGCGGGCTCCTGCTCGACACCAAGCTCGACAGCGAGCAGAGCGACTATGTATCGACGATCCGCGATTCCGGCGATGCGCTGCTCACCATCATCAACGACATCCTCGATTTCTCGAAGATCGAAGCCGGGCGCATGGATATCGAGGCACAGGCTTTCGACCTGCGCGAATGCGTCGAGTCGGCACTCGACCTCGTCACCGCGCGCGCGATGGAGAAGCACCTCGATACCGCATATGTGTTCGAAGGCGACATCCCCCCCGCCATCGTCGGCGATGTCACGCGCCTGCGCCAGATCCTGTTGAACCTCCTTTCCAACGCGGTCAAATTCACCGACACCGGCGAAGTAGTCCTGACTGTCGTGGCCAAGCCGCTGGCGGCAACGCGCACCGAGTTGACATTTGCAGTGTGCGATACCGGCATCGGCATCACCGACGACGGCATGGGTCGCCTGTTCCAGTCCTTCTCGCAGGCCGACTCGTCCACCACGCGCAAATATGGCGGCACCGGGCTGGGACTCGCGATCAGCAAGCGTCTGTCCGAACTGATGGGTGGGCACATGTGGGCGCAAAGCGACGGCACCGGCAAGGGCTCGACCTTCATGTTCACGATCCAAGTCGATACGGCCGAACTGTCGCCCACGCGGCAACGCGATTTCGTCGGCGCGCAGCCGGAATTGCAGGGCAAGCACCTGCTGATCGTCGACGACAATGCCACCAACCGGCGCGTGCTGACGCTGCAGACGGGCAAATGGGGCATGACCTCGCGCGCCACGGAGTCGCCGCTCGAGTCGCTGCGCTGGCTAGCGTCCGGCGACCACTTCGACCTTGCCATCCTCGATATGCACATGCCGGAAATGGATGGCCTGACGCTGGCGCGCCAGATCCACGCCGCCCATCCGGCGTTGCCGCTGGTGCTGTTCAGCTCGCTGGGCCGGCGCGAGGCCGGCGACGTCGAGGGCCTGTTCAACGCCTACCTCGCCAAACCCATCCGCCAGTCGCACCTCTTCGACACACTGGTCGGCTTGCTGGCGCACGACGTCGCGCCCCGGGTCGCGCCCACGACGGGCAAACCGCAGCTCGATCCCGCGCAGGCCACGCGCCATCCGCTGCGCATCCTGCTGGCCGAGGACAATGTGGTGAACCAGAAACTGGCGCTGCGCCTGCTGCAACAGATGGGCTATCGTGCCGATCTCGCGTCCAACGGCATCGAGGCCATCGAATCGGTGCAGCGGCAAGCCTATGACGTGGTGCTTATGGACGTGCAGATGCCCGAAATGGACGGGCTTGAGGCGGCACGCCAAATCACCACCCTGTGGCCGGTCGGCAAGCGACCGCGCATCATCGCCATGACCGCCAACGCAATGCATGGCGACCGCGAGATGTGCCTCGCCGCCGGCATGGACGACTACATGACCAAACCGATCCGGGTCGAACGTCTGGTCGAGGCCTTGAACAACGTAACCGCACGCGAGGACCGCTGATGACGACTCAGACGATCGACCCCGCCACCTTCGAGGAACTGAAGGCCACCACCGGCGCCGAATTCGCGCTGGAACTCGTCGGCACGTTCCTCGAGGAGGCCCCGGGCATGCTCAACGACCTGCGCACGGCGCTGGGCGCCAACGATGCCGACACGTTCAGGCGCGCCGCGCATTCGCTCAAGTCCAACGGCAACACCTTCGGTGCGCTCAACTTCGCGGCGCAGGCGCGCGCGCTCGAGCTGGGGGGCCTCTCCAGCGCGAAGGAAGGCGGCTCCAGGGCGCTGGATGAACTGGACGCCGAGTTTGCGCGCGTCGCCGCAGCCCTGGCTGCGCTGCGTTATGCGTGACCGGCATCAGGCCCCCGCCCGCCTGCTGGTGGTCGACGACAACAAGGTCAACCGCCTGCTGCTGACGCGCAGCCTCGAGCTGCACGGACACACCGTGGCCTCTGCCGAGAACGGCCGCGTGGCGCTGGAGATGCTGCGCCGGGACGGCTTCGACCTCATGCTGCTGGACATGGAAATGCCCGAGATGGACGGCTTCCAGGTGCTGGAGCAGATGGTCGGCGACCTGCAGTTGCGCGATACGCCCGTAATCGTCACGTCGTCGCTGGAAGGCATCGCCAACGTCGTGCGCTGCATCGAGCTCGGCGCCGAAGACTACCTTGCCAAGCCCGTCAATCCGGTCCTGCTGAAAGCGCGCATCGGTGCCAGCCTGGAGAAGAAGCGGCTGCGCGACCAGCAGAAGGCATTGGTGCGCCGCTTCGCCACGCCGGAGGTGGCGCAGGACCTGCAGGACTCGGGGTTTGCGCTGGGCGGCAAGCGGGTTACCGCCACGGTGCTCTTCTCCGACATCCGCGACTTCACGTCGCTGGCTGAATCGCAGGCGCCGGAAGAAACGATCGAGTTGCTCAACACCTACTACGCGCTGATGTTCGATGCCATCGGCGGGCACGGCGGCATCGTCACGATGATGATGGGCGACGGACTGATGGCGGTGTTC
Organism: Betaproteobacteria bacterium; assembly: GCA_031410015.1. Lineage (GTDB taxonomy): Bacteria > Pseudomonadota > Gammaproteobacteria > Burkholderiales > Casimicrobiaceae > VBCG01. Next base: position 22,845 of record JANNYI010000124.1, read on the forward strand.
GGCGCCCCCGTCCCGCTGCCCGACCACGCCACCAGTGCCGTGCGCGCGGCGCAGGAGATGACCGAACTGATCGAACTCTTCAACCACGAGCGCATGGCCATCGCCAAGCCCAAGATCCGGATCGGCATCGGCATTGCCACCGGTGAGGTGGTGGCGGGCTACACCGGCACCAATGATCGCGCTGCGTACACGTGCATCGGCGACACCGTCAACGTGGCGGCGCGGCTGGAGGCGCATACCAAGTTGGCGCAGCGGCCGATCCTGATCGACGGCGCTACCCGCGCGGCACTTGGCGACGCTTTTGCCGCCGAGGACCTCGGGCCCGTTCCGCTCAAGGGCAAAGCCGCGATGGTGGACGTATTCGCCATCGCCTGACCTGCCCGCGGGTCGCGGCATGACGCCGCTGCGATCCGACCTCCACGCGCGCCACGCCGTGCGTGAGCTGCGCGCCTCCAGCATCCGCGAAGTGGCCAACGCGGGGATGGCGCGGGGCGATGTGCTGGCTTTCTGGTTCGGCGAACCCGACCAGGTCACGCCGGCGTTCATCCGCCAGGCGGGCATCGACGCGCTCAATGCCGGCGATACGTACTACACGCAGAATCTCGGCTTGCCCGACTTGCGCTCCATGCTGGCGGCGTATGTCACGCGGCTGCATCAGCCGGTGGACGACGCGCATATCGCGGTCACCAACTCGGGCATGTCGGCGCTGATGATCGCCACCCAGGCGCTGGTCGGCCCGGGGGATCGCGTTGTCGCCGTCACGCCGCTGTGGCCCAACCTCGTGGAGATTCCGCAAATCCTCGGCGCCACGGTGGATTGCGTCGCCCTGCAGTTCGGCGCGCGCGGATGGACGCTCGACCTCGAGCGCCTGCTGACCCGCCTGACGCCGAAGACACGCGTCGTCTACATCAACTCGCCGAACAATCCTACCGGCTGGACCATGTCGGCGACGGAGCAGCGCGCAGTGCTGGAACACTGCGAGAAACTGGGCATCTGGATCGTCGCCGACGATGCCTACGAACGCCTGTACTACGAGGGCGCCGCGAACGGCTGCTCGCCGTCGTTCCTCGACATCGCCGAGCCGGGCACCCGATTGGTGGCCACCAACACCTTCTCGAAATCGTGGCTGATGACCGGCTGGCGGCTGGGCTGGCTGGTCGCGCCACCGGCGCTCGTCACCGACATGGCCAAGCTGATCGAGTACAACACGTCGTGCGCGCCGGGATTCGTGCAGCGCGCCGGCATCGTCGCCGTGCGCGATGGCGAGCCCACGATCGCGGACACCGTGGCGCACTTCCGCCAGTCCCGCGATTTTCTGCACCGCGAATTGCGCCGGCTGCCGGGCATCGAGGCCGTGGCACCGCCCGGCGCCATGTACGCGTTCTTTCGCGTCGAGGGCATGACCGACAGCCTCGACTTCTGCAAGCGCCTGGTGAGCGACGCGGGTCTGGGGCTCGCCCCCGGCGTTGCCTTCGGTCCCGAGGGCGAAGGTTTCATCCGGTGGTGCTTCGCATCCGACGAAGCACGCCTCGCCGACGGCGTGGAGCGACTGCGGGCGTTTCTGGCCCGCCGCGCGGGCTGAATCCGGCTAGGGCCGGGTGCTGCGGAAGGACTCGCGCTTCGATATCGTGTCGAGCCAGCGCGCGAGATTGGCGCGCCCGTCCAGCCACTTGTCATCCGCGAACCGCAGATCGAGATAGCCCAGAGCGCAGGCGATGGTGACGTCGCCGATGTGCAGTGGCTGGCCCGGATCGCGGTTCTGCGCGTCGAGAAAATCGAGCGCCTGGGCAATCTTCAGCCGTTGCCCGTCGATCCAGTCGCTCCAGCGCAGGGGTTCAGGTCGGGCAAAGGTCTCGTAGCGCAGCAACAGCGCCGCATCCATGATCCCATCGGCGAGCGCCTGCAAACGCAACGCCTCCCACCGCCGCTCGCCTTCGCGCGGGAACAGCGCGCCCTTGCCCAGCACGTCCAAGTACTCGCAGATCACGGCCGAATCGAACAGCGGCGCCCCGTTGTCGCGCTCCAGCGTGGGCACCTTCATCAGCGGATTGTGGCGCGCGACCGCGGCATTGGGCGCGGTCGGCGAAACCGTCACAGGCACCACATCGATCTGGTCGCGCAGCCCCAGCTCGACGGCACACATCAGCACCTTGCGTGCGTACGGCGAGGCGGGCGAGTAGTGAAGCTTCATGGTACCGGTCCTGCATGGGTGTTGGGCAGCAAGCACTATAGAGCAATCGGGCCCCCGCGGCACCGGCCGGGCGTTCCGGGGCCGTCTGGCG
>JANNYI010000125.1:0-16800 GCA_031410015.1 Betaproteobacteria bacterium
TGCCTGCCGCGTTGCCGCCACCGCGCGCCGGCTCGGTATCCGCACCGTGGCCGTGTACTCGGATGCCGACGCCGACGCGCTGCACGTGGCGACATGCGACGAGGCCGTTCGCATCGGCCCGGCGGCGCCGCGCGAGAGCTACCTGAACGCGTCGGCGATCATCGATGTCGCGCTGCGCACCGGTGCGCAGGCCATCCACCCCGGTTACGGCTTCCTGTCGGAGAACGAGGCGTTCGCCACCGCATGCGCGGCGGCCGGCCTCGTGTTCATCGGGCCGCCGCCCGCCGCCATCGCGGCGATGGGGTCGAAGTCCGCGGCCAAGAACATCATGGGTGCGGCCAGCGTGCCGCTGGTGCCGGGCTACCACGGCGAGGCGCAGGACCCCGCGCTGCTCGCGCGCGAGGCGGAGGCCATCGGCTTTCCCGTGCTGATCAAGGCCACGGCCGGCGGTGGCGGCAAGGGCATGAAGATCGTCACCGCAGCCGGCGAATTCGCCGCGGCACTCGCGTCGGCGCGGCGCGAGGCGAAGGCCTCGTTCGGCGACGACCGGGTGCTGATCGAGCGCTACCTCACCTCGCCGCGGCACATCGAGATCCAGGTGTTCGCCGATACGCACGGCAACGCCGTCTACCTCTTCGAGCGCGATTGCTCGGTGCAGCGACGCCACCAGAAGGTGCTGGAAGAGGCGCCGGCGCCGGGCATGACCCCGCAGCGCCGCAGCGCGATGGGCGACGCCGCGGTCGCCGCCGCCAAGGCCATCGGCTATGTCGGTGCCGGCACCGTCGAATTCATCGCCGAGCAGGACGGCCGCTTCTATTTCATGGAGATGAACACGCGGCTGCAGGTCGAGCATCCGGTCACCGAGATGATCACCGGGCAGGATCTCGTCGAATGGCAGTTGCGCGTGGCGGCCGGCGAGCCGTTGCCACTGCGGCAGGACCAGTTGACGATCAACGGCCATGCGCTCGAGGCGCGGTTGTATGCCGAGGATCCGGAACGCGGCTTCCTGCCGTCGATCGGCACGCTGTCGCACTGGCGCATGCCGGCGGCGTCCGACCGCGTGCGCGTGGATACCGGCGTGGGCGCGGGCGACGAGGTGTCACCGTTCTACGATCCGATGCTGGTCAAGCTCATCGTCTGGGGCGAGGATCGCGCCGCCGCCTGCGCGGAAATGTTGCGCGCGCTCGCGCAATGCGAAGTCGTGGGCGTGGCCACCAACATCGCCTTTCTCGAGCGCGTGGTCGCGCATGAGGCCTTTGCCGGCGCGCGCATCGACACCGGGCTCATCGAGACCCACCGCGAAGCCCTGTTCCCGCCGCCGTCGCCAACGCCCGCCGCGGCGTTGCTTGCCGCCGTCGTCGCCGAGTACGAAGGCATGGCGCTCGATGCCGCCGCTGCCGCCCGCGCGTCGGGCGATCCGGGTTCGCCGTGGCACGTGCCCGATGCCTGGTGGCTCGGCATGGCCACGCACGCGATCGCCATGACCTTTGCCGATGGCGATGCGCACACGCGCGTGGAGGTCAGGCCGCGCGGCGAGCATCGACTCGAGGTCGCGTTGCCGGCGCAGACGGTGGAGGTCAGCTACAGTCATGCCGACGACCGCCTGCATATCGTCGCCGCCGACGTTGCCTTCGAAGCGACGGTGATCGCCGACGACGATGACCGCTACGTTTTCGCGCCCGATGCGCGGCGGCACCTGCGCTTCATCGACCCGCTTGCCCATGCAACCGAGGGTGACGACCATGGCGGGCACCTGACCGCGCCGATGTCGGGCGCCGTGGTTGCGGTGATGGTCGTGGTCGGCGCCAAGGTCGCCAAGGGGGCGCCGCTGATGGTGCTCGAGGCGATGAAGATGGAGCACACGATCGTTGCGCCTGCCGACGGCGTCGTGGCTGCCGTCCACTTCGTGGTGGGCGACCGCGTCGCCGAAGGCGCGGACCTGGTCGACCTGGAAGACGCGTGACGGCGGGCGGCCACCATCCGCTGCGCGTGGTCGTCACGCTGTCCGCCGCCGAAGCGCAGCCGTGGATGGATCTCTTTCGCCATGCGCTCCCGGAGGCCGACATCGAGCGGCGCGAACCCGGGCAACCGGTGCATGCGGCCGAGCCGGCGGCGGATTACGTCGTGCTGGCGGAGCCCTGCCGCACGGTTTTCGATGCCCAGCGCACTCCCAAGGCGGTGTTCACGGCAAGTGCCGGGGTGGCGCATCTCCTGCGCCTGCCCAATCTGCCGCCCGACGTGCTCGTGTCGCGCCTCGAGGATGCCGGCATGGCGCAGCCGATGGCGCGCTACGTGCTGGCCGCCGCGCTGCGTTTCCTGCTGCGCCTGGACACGTACGCAGGGCAGCAGCGCGCCGGCACCTGGGAGCAGCACGAGCCGCGGACGCCGGCCACCGTGCGAGCCTGCGTGCTCGGGCTCGGCGCCATCGGCGGCGCGATCGCGCGCGCGCTGGCCGCGCAGGGCTTCGCCGTGCGCGGCCATGCAGCGAGCCCGAAGAACATTGCCGGCGTCGACTGCTTCGCCGGGCGTGACCGGCTCGCCGCGTGCCTCGATGGTGTCGACTTCCTCGTGAATGCGTTGCCGCTCACGCCGGCAACGACGGCGCTCCTCGATGGGCGAATGCTGAACCTGCTCGCCGACGGCGCCCACGTCGTCAATGTCGGTCGCGGTGCCACCGTGGTGGAGGCCGACCTGCTGGCGCTGCTCGACAGCGGCAAGCTTGCGGGCGCGACGCTCGACGTGTTCGCACCGGAGCCGCTGGCGTCCACGCACCCGTTCTGGACCCATCCGCGCGTCACCGTCACGCCGCACGTATCGGGACTGACCGTTCCGGAAGACGCCGTCGCCCAGATCGCCACGAAGATCGGGAGGCTCGAGCGCGGCGAACCGGTGACGGGCGTGGTCGATTGGACGCGAGGTTACTGATGCCATTGCCGACGCGGGTTCGACTGGTGGAAGTGGGGCCGCGCGACGGCCTGCAGAACGAGAAGGCGCACGTGCCCACCGCCGTCAAGGTCACGCTCATCGACATGTTGACCGATGCCGGCTTTCCCGCCATCGAGGCGACGTCGTTCGTCTCGCCGAAATGGGTGCCACAGATGGCGGACGCGGCCGACGTGATGGCGCGGATCAGGCGCAAGGCCGACGTACGCTATCCGGTGCTCACGCCGAACCTGCGCGGCTTCGAAGCAGCGCTGGCGGCGGGCGCCGACGAGGTTGCCGTATTCGTCGCGGCCTCCGAAACGTTTTCGCAGAAGAACATCAACTGCAGCATTGCCGAAAGCCTCGTGCGCGCCGAGCCGGTGTTCGCCGCGGCGGCCGCGCAGGGCGTGCGGGTACGCGGGTACATCTCCTGCGTGCTGGGCTGCCCGTTCGAGGGGCAGGTGGCGCCGGCGCGGGTGGCGGAAGTGGCCGCCGCGCTGTGGACGCTCGGCGCCTACGAAGTATCGCTGGGGGACACCATCGGCACGGGCACGGCGGGCGCCACGCAGTCGTTGATCGACGCGTGCGCGGCGCAGGTGCCGGTGGTCGCGTTGGCCGGGCACTTTCACGACACCTACGGCCAGGCGCTCGCCAACCTTTACGCCGCGATGGAACTTGGCGTGGCCACGTTCGACTGTTCGGTCGCCGGCCTCGGCGGATGCCCGTATGCCAAGGGTGCCACCGGCAACGTCGCCAGCGAGGACGTCGTCTATCTGCTGGACGGGCTCCACATCGCAACCGGCGTCGACATGTCACGATTGCGTCGCGCCGGCGCGTACATCTCTGATTTCCTGCAGCGCCCCACGATGTCGCGCGCCGCGCGCGCCCTCGATGCCCGCAACCCGCTGGTTGCCTGAACCCACGCCAAGGCCGCCACCATGACCCGCCCCGTTCCCGGCAATGCCGTGCCTTCACCGTGCATCAGCATCTGCGCGATCGACCAGGTGACGGGCCTGTGCGCCGGTTGCCTGCGCACGCTGGACGAAATCGCCCTGTGGAGCGTGCTCGAGGACGACGAGAAGCGCGCCGTCTGGGCCCAACTCGACACGCGCCGCGCGGCCGCCTCCCTTCCGCAACAAGGCAACGGCACCGATGGCAAGCGTTGACTGGTATTTCGATTTCATCTCGCCCTTTGCCTATCTGCAGAGTGAGCAGCTGACCTTGCTCGGTCCGTCGGTGCGGGTGCGCTATCGGCCCGTGCTTTTTGCCGGATTGCTCAACGCGCACGGGCAGAAGGGGCCGGCCGAGCTGCCGCGCAAGCGCGTCTTCACCTATCGCTATCTGGTGTGGGAGGCGCGGCGGCTCGGAATCGCTTTCAAGATGCCGCCCGAGCATCCGTTCAATCCGCTGCCGCTGTTGCGGCTGGCCATCGCGTGCGACTGCGCGCCGGAGGCCGTGCACCGGATTTTCCGCTTCGTCTGGCGTGACGGGCGGCTTCCCGATCTGCCGATCGAATGGGCGGAACTGGTCGCGGCACTTGGCGTTGCCGACGCGGACCGGCGTGTCGCCGCAAACGAGGTGAAGGACGAACTGCGGCGCAATACCGACGAGGCGATCGCGCGCGGGGTGTTCGGTGTGCCCACACTCGTGATCGGTGAAGAATTGTTCTGGGGTGCCGATGCCACGTTGATGGCGGCGGATTACCTCGCCGCAGGATCGCGGTGGACCGATCCGGAATACGCTCGCGTGGCCACGTTGCCCGAAGGCGCGGTGCGCCCACCCGTTGTCGGGAAAGCCGGCGCCCGCCGCACGGGGCGCTAGACCGTACCGTCAGAACCTGCCGTTGTCCGGGAAGCCCAGTTCCGCCCGGATGTCTGCCGCATTCGCCAGCGCCTCGTGCAGCGAGGCGCCCAGGCACGTGACGTGGCCCATCTTGCGTCCCCGCCGGGGTTGCGACTTGCCGTAGAGGTGCAGCTTGGCCTGCGGGTGGCGCAACACGGCGGTCCAATCGGGTTCGCGCGGCGCGCTGCCCGCGTGCTCGTCAAACCAGAGATCGCCCAGCAGGTTGACCATCACCGCGGGCGTGTGCTGCCGCGTGTCACCCATCGGCAGCGCCGCCAGCACCCGCGCCTGCTGCTCGAATTGCGACGTGACACAGGCATCGATCGTGTAATGGCCGCTGTTGTGCGGGCGCGGCGCGATTTCGTTCACAAGCAGGCGGCCGGTCGTGTCGACGAACATCTCGACGCACAGGACGCCACGATAGTCGAGCAGCGTGGCCACGCGCAGCGCGATCGCCCGGGCATCGTCGGCCAGTGCCGCGCCGATGCGCGCGGGCACGATCGAGACGTCGAGGATGCCGTCGCGGTGGAGATTCTCCGCAACCGGCCAGGTCAGAGCATGCCCGTCGTCGTCGCGCGCCACGATCACCGAGACTTCCCGCTCCAACGGAACCAGCGCCTCGAGCACGCACGGCTGGCCGCGCATCGCCGTCATCGCGGCGCGCACTTCGTCGACGGTGCGCACGCGGTACTGGCCCTTGCCGTCGTAGCCCAGGCGCGCGCTCTTGACGATGCCGGGCAGGAGGGCGGACGGAAGCGTGGCCAGGTCCTCATCGCGGCGCAGGACGGCAAACGGCGCCACCGGCAGAGCGTGTCCGGACAGGAACATCTTTTCGCTGATCCGGTCCTGCGCGATCGCAACACTGGCAGCGGTGGGCGTGACGCGCGCTGTTCGCGCCAGGAAGTCGAGGGCGGCGGCAGGCACGTTTTCGAACTCGGTCGTGGCGCCCGCCGCCAGCGCCGCCAGCGTTTCCAGTCCCTGCGCGTCGAGGTAGTCGGCGGCGAGGTGACGGTCGGCAACGCTGCCCGCTGGGCTCTCGGAACCCGGGTCGAGCACCACCACGCGGTAACCCAGGCTCTGGGCGGCCATGCAGAACATGCGGCCGAGTTGCCCGCCGCCCAGCAGGCCAAGCCACGCGCCGGGCGCGATCGCTGCGATCCGCGGCACGCGCTTTACGTCGACGGCGGCACGCGCATCGCGCGTGCAGTGGCGGTCTGCTTCAGCCGGAACGCGGCGAGTTTCTTCGCGACCACCGGGTCGGTGGCAGCGATGATCGCAACCGCGAACAGACCGGCATTGGCGGCACCGGCCTCGCCGATCGCGAACGTTGCCACTGGAATGCCCTTGGGCATCTGGACGATCGACAACAGCGAATCCTCGCCCCGCAGGTACTTGGAGGGAACGGGCACGCCCAGCACGGGGACGGTGGTCTTCGACGCCAGCATTCCGGGCAGGTGCGCGGCGCCGCCGGCGCCCGCGATGATCACGCGCAGGCCGCGCGGTCCGGCATCCTCGGCATACTCGAACATCTCGTCGGGCATCCGGTGCGCGGACACCACACGCGGTTCGTTGGGGATGCCAAATGCGTCGAGCTGGACCACGGCGTGGCGCATGATTTCCCAATCACTTTCGCTGCCCATGACCACGCCCACCAGCGGTGCTGCCTTGCGCTGCGCCATCCTTCTTCCCCCGAAGCGTGCGGCCTGTTGATTTTGAGTTGAAATAGTAGCATCGGGCCCCTGTTGCCGTACCCTGTTCAGGTCGCGCCGGCGGAACAATTGCCGCAAGGCGCTTGTCTTCCACCAATCACTCACCCAGAATCGAAACGATGTCGACCCTGATGCACCCCTTGCGACGAACTGCCTTGCATGTTGCGGCGCTGGCGCTGCTGGTCGCCGCCTCGGCCGCACACGCGCAGAGCGATGCCGATATCCTTGCCGCCAAGGCAGCGTTCGACAAGGGCGACCGCGTGCGGCTGGCGGCGCTGTCGTCCAGGCTGGGCGGCCATGTGCTGGCGCCCTACGTCGAATACTGGCAACTGAAGCTTGCCGTCGAGGACGCGTCGCCGGTGGCCGTGCGCGCCTATCTCGACCGGTATCCCAACACGCCGCTCGCCGACCGGTTGCGCGTCGAGTGGCTGAAGATGCTCGCGCGAAAGGGTCTGTGGGACCGCTTTGCAGCCGACTATGCCGCGGTCCCCATCGATGACGTCGACTTTGCATGCGCCACGCTGCTCTTCCGGTGGCAGCGCGACGGCGACGACGCGCTTGCGGCCGCCAAGCCGCTATGGTTCACCGAGAAGGCCACGCCCGACGTCTGCGAGCCCCTCTTCGCCGCGTTGATTGCGCGCGGCGACATCGGCACCGGCGACCGCAAGGCGCGGTTCCGGCTCGCGGTCGAAGCCGGCAATCTGCGCGTGGCCCAGGCCGTCGGTGGCGGACTGCCCGGCGCCGACAGGATCACCGAGCGCGAATTGAGCGCCGTCCAGCAGGATCCGCTCGCCGCGCTCAATCGCGGCAACTTTGCGTTCAGCACCGGCAGCGGCCGTGAACTGGCGCTGGTGGCGCTGGACCGGGCGGCCCGCAGCGATGCCGAGGCCGCGCGCCCCGGCTGGGTCAGGATTCGCGACCGCCTGCCCGCGGCGGAGCGCCTGTACGGCAACGCCCGGCTGGCCTACCACGCCGCGCGGCAGCTCAACCCGTCGGCCAACGCATGGTTCCGCGAAAGCAACGGCGCGTCGATGAGCGCCGATGCGGCCGCCTGGCGGGTGCGCGCCGCGCTGCGCGCGCAGGCCTGGGACGACGTCCTGGTGGCGATCGATGCGATGCCGGATGCGCAGCGCCAGGAGGCCGCATGGCGGTACTGGCGCGCGCGGGCGCTGGCCAGCAAGGGTCGAACCGAGGACGCCAACGCGCTGCTTGCCGCGCTCGCGACGGAGGTCAGCTTCTACGGTCTGCTCGCCTCTGAAGCACTGGGGCAGCGCTTTGTGTTGCCGACCCCGGCGCCCTTGGCGCCCGCCCCCGCTGCACTGGCCACGTTTGGCAGCCGCTCCGAGGTCAAGCGGGTGTCGAAGCTGGCCGAACTCGACATGCGGCCCGAGTCGTTGCGCGAATGGCAGTACATCGTGCGCGGACTGGATGACGAAGCCTTGCTGCTGGCCGCCGAACATGCGCGTCGCGTGGGACTCTATGACCGCGCGATCAACACCGCCGAACGCACTGCGGTCCGGCATGACTACGGATTGCGTTATCTGGCGCCGTATCGCGCCGATTTCGATGCCGCGGCCAAGGCCAACGACGTCGATGTCGCGCTGCTCTACGGCATTGCGCGGCAGGAGTCGCGCTTCATTCCGGACATCGTGTCGTCGGCCGGCGCCATGGGCCTGATGCAGTTGATGCCGGGCACGGCGAAGTGGGTGGCCAAGCAGGTCGGCCGCAACGACTTCCGTGGCAATCAGGTGGTGCAGACGGACCTGAACACGCAATTTGGCGCTTACTATTTCAAGTACTGGCTGGAGCGCCTGGACCGCATGCCGGCGCTGGCGGCGGCTGCCTATAATGCGGGACCGGGGCGTGCGCAGCAGTGGCGGCCCGCGGCACCTCTCGAGGGTGCGATCTGGGTCGAGACGATCCCGTTCAACGAAACGCGCGACTACGTGAAGAAAGTGCTGGCCAACGCCATGGTGTACGGGCAATCGTTCCAGACGAGCCAGGAGCCACTCACGACCCGGCTTGGCGTGGTGACGCCCCGCGGCGCCGGCACGCCGGGTCCCACGGCCGCGGTGACCGCGCCATGAGCACGCAGCGAATCGTCGTCGTCGGCGGCACCGGCTTCGTCGGCCGTTATGTCGTGGCCCGCCTCGCTTCTGCCGGCCATCGCGTGGTGGTGCCCACGCGCCGCCGTGAAACCGCCAAGCACCTGATCCTGCTGCCCACGGTGGATGTCGTCGAAGTCGACGTGCACGATCCGCGCGCGCTGGCCGCGCTCCTGGCCGATGCCGACGCGGTGATCAATCTCGTCGGCATCCTCAACGAAAGCGCGGGCGCCACGTTTGCCGGCGCGCACGTGGAACTCACCCGCAAGGTCATCGCGGCCTGTGCCGGTGCCGGCGTGACGCGCCTGCTGCACATGAGCGCGCTGGGCGCCGATGCGGCCGGGCCTTCGTTCTATCAGCAGTCCAAGGGCAAGGCGGAGGAACTGGTGATGGCCTCGCCCTTGCGTTGGACGATCTTCCGGCCGTCGGTGATCTTCGGCCCGGGGGACTCGTTCCTGTCGCTCTTCGCACGCCTCTCGCGGCTGTTGCCGGTCATTGCACTGGGCGCGCCGGATGCGCGTTTCGCGCCGATCTTCATCGGCGACGTCGCGCACTGCATCGTCACTTCTCTCAACGACGAGGTCACGCAGATGGGCCGCTACGACCTGTGCGGCCCCAAGGTCTACACGCTGCGTGAGATCGTTCGCTATGTCGGTGAAGTCACCGGCGCCGTGCGGCCGATCATGCCGCTCAATGCGGCGCTCTCGAAACTGCAGGCCTTCGTGCTCGAGCACGCGCCCGGCAAGTTGATGAGCCGCGACAACCTGCGTTCGATGAGTGTGGACAATGTCTGCGACTGCCCGTTTCCGGCAGTGTTCGGGATCACGCCCGTGACGCTCGAATCGATCGCGCCGGGCTACCTGTCGCCGGCGTCCATGCGCCACCCGTTCGACGTCTATCGCGCGCACGGCGGCCGCTGACGCACGCGGCAGCGGCTTCCGCAACGCTTTCGCCTCCCGATGGCCCGCAAGCGTCCGCAGCTGTTTCGCGTGTTTCGTGTCGGCGGCTCGGTGCGCGACGAATTGCTGGGGCGTCCTGATGCCGACCGCGACTTCGTCGTCGTCGGGGGTACGCCGGAGTTGATGATCGCCTCCGGATACCGGCCGGTGGGCCGGGATTTTCCCGTATTCCTGCACCCGGAAACCCATGAAGAGTATGCGCTCGCTCGCACGGAACGCAAGCATGGGCGGGGCTATCGTGGCTTCGAATTCTTTGCCTCACCCGATGTCACGCTGGAGGAGGACCTGGCACGCCGCGACTTGACGATCAACGCGATGGCCCGCGGCGACGACGGCGTCCTCGTCGATCCTTTCGGTGGTGCAGACGACCTGGCCGCCGGCGTTCTTCGGCACGTCTCCGCTGCGTTTGCGGAGGATCCGCTGCGGGTGCTGCGCGTGGCCCGGTTCGCGGCGCGGTTCAACTTCACCGTCGCCCCGGAAACCGAGGCGTTGATGCGAATGATCGTCGACTCCGGCGAATTGGCCACGCTTTCGCCCGAGCGCGTCTGGCAGGAATTGGCGAAAGGCCTCGCGGCGTCCCATCCATCGCGGCTCCTCGCTGCACTGCGCGCGTGCGGCGCGCTGGCTGCATTGCTGCCGGAGGTGGACGCGCTCTTTGGGATCGCGCAGCCGCCGCGCCACCACCCCGAGGTCGATACCGGCGTTCACGTCGCGCTGGCGCTGGACTGGGGCGCGGCGCGCGGCTACGGGTTGCCCACCCGCTACGCAATCCTCACCCACGATCTCGGCAAGGCGCTTACACCGACGACGGCGTGGCCCCGCCACCACGGTCACGAGCGCGCGAGCGTGCGACTGGCCGAGCGGCTGTCGTCCCGGCTGCGCGTGCCGCAGGACTGCGCCGATGCGGCGCGCCTGGCCGCGCGCTGGCATGGCACCGTGCATCGTGCCTCCGAGTTGCGCCCGGCCACGTTGCTCGACCTGTTCGGAGCGGTCGACGCGCTGCGGCGGCCGGAGCGGCTGGCTACGGTGCTCGAAGCTTCGGCCGCGGATGCCTGCTCGCGCCCGGAGGCATCCCAGGACTATGCGCCGGCTGCGATCCTGAACGAAGCGCTGGCGGTGGTCAGGCACGTCGATGCCGGCACGATCGCCCGCAGTGTGGGCGCGAAGACCGCTGCAGCCGTCACCGGCAGCAAGGGGCGTGACGCCGGCGACGCGGTCGCCAGTGCCGTGCGGTCGGCACGGCTGGCGGCATTGCGGCAATGGCGGCGCGCGGGCACGCGGGCGCCGGATCAGACCCGGTAGGCTATCGCCTTCATCACGCCCGCGGCGGATTGCATCAGGTCGCGCACCGGCCGGGGCAGCGGCAATGCGCCTGCCGCCTCGGCCATGTCGGCGTGCCGCGCCTCGTCGTCGCGCATGGCGCCGACGATCGCGCGGCTTTTTTCATCCTGCGGCGGCAGCCGGTCGAGGTGCGAGGTGAGGTGTTCCTCCACCTGCCGCTCGGTTTCCACGACGAACCCCAGATTGACCCGATCGCCCGCGAGGCCGGCAAGCGCGCCGATCGCAAACGATCCGGCATACCAGAGCGGATTGAACAACGACGGCCGCGATGACAGTTCGTCGAGGCGCTGCTCGGTCCATGCAAGATGATCCTCTTCCTCGCGTGCCGCCAGCGCAAAGCGGGCGCCGATATCCGGGTCGCGCGTGACCAGCGCCTGCGCCGAATAGAGCGCCTGCGCACACACCTCACCGGTATGGTTGACCCGCATCAGTCCCGCCGCGTGCGTGCGCTCCTCGGGCGACAAGTCGCCTTCGGGCAACGTGGCGCCCGGTACCGGGCGGGAGGCCTGTGCAGTACCCGCCAGCGTGCGCAGCGCGCGGTCGAACCCGATGATCAGCGAATGGAGCATGGTGCAATGCTAGCAGCTTCGGGCGCGCTGGCCTGCGGCCACGATGGACGCAACGGCGAAGGCGGATGCCGCGGGACGAAAAAAACGGGCACCCGAAGGTGCCCGCTGTATCCGCTGTCGCCGGGAGAGACCCGGTTGTTGCGATTGCCGTTCTTAGAAGAAGTGGACCACACCTACGACAAAGCCACTGGCATTGGCGTCGTTGGCCACGGCGAACGAGTTGATGTTGAAGTTGTAGTTGGCGTTGGTGTCGTTGAGCGTTTGCGTGACACCGACGTAGGTCAGCGTGCGCTTCGACAGGGCATACGTGTAGCTCAGGGACCAGTTGGATGCGCCCGAACCGCCACCGGATGCGAGCTGGCCGATCTTGTTGGCCTGGACGCACTGGGCACCGGGAACGACAACCTTGCACTGGCTGGAGCCGTCGCCGGCATTGCCATACTGCGCGTACAGTTCGCCCGGTCCGATCGGAGCCGTGGCGCTGATGGCCCAGAAGTTACGGGTTACGTTGCCACCCAGAGCGGCGTTCGCGGCGCCGTAGCTTGCATCGTAGTCCAGACGCTCGTAGACGCCACCGATCTTGACGACACCGAAGTTCCAGTTGGCAGCGGCCGAGAACGCCCAGTCGCTGAGGCCGGGGCCACGGACCTTGTTGTGCGCTTCGTACGCGATACCAGCCTGGAACGGGCCGTTGGCATAGAAGCCACCCGTGGACAGGACGTAGGCGTGGCGCTGCGCAGCGGCCGTGAGCTGGCCTTGATCGGAGATGTTGCCGAAACCACCCTGACCAAGTCCGGCATCGACCGTGGAGACCTGGATCGAACCCAGGAACCCAGCGACGCGCGGCGAATCGTAGCGAATCGAGTTGCCGAGGCGGTTGTCGAAGCCACCGTTCTGCAGGTTCTGCGAACCCTGCGCCCACAACGTTGCCGTGGACAGGATCGACGTGGTCAGCGTGGGAACGTTACCGAAGATCGGGTGAATGTCGTCGTACGGAGCCAGGAAGTTACCGATCTTGACGGTACCCCACGAGCCCTGCAGGCCGACAAACGTTTCACGCGTACCGAGCAGACCGCCGCCCGTATCCGCGCTCACGTTCGACTCGATCTGGAAAATTGCCGACAGACCGCCGCCAAGCGCTTCGCTGCCGCGAACGCCAAGCCGCGACGAGTTGGAACTGACGCGATACAGCGTACGGTTCTGGTTTTGGGCCGGTCCGTTGATTGTTGATTGGACCTGGTTGCCGCTGACGGCCTCCATGGTCAAGTTCAAGCGACCGTACAACGTCACGTTCGCGGTTTGCGCTTGCGCGGCCAGCGGGGCGGCAAGCAGACCCGCGACTGCGACAGCGACGAGCTTCTTATTCATGGAATCTCTCCTCTAACGGATAAAATTGGCAAGGTTTGTTGCCTTTAGCGCCTGCCACTCGGAACCTTCTCAAATTGGTCGAGAAGTTGCATCCCATTGTGCCAAAGCGGGGAAAGCATTGGCAAGTCGAAGGCGGAATGGGCTCCACAGCGACTGCTGCCTGTTGTGCCGAAGCAACAGAAAACGGTGCATCGGGTACCCTTGCAGGCACGGGCGACGGTCGGCGCGACACGTCGATTCGGCAGGGGTAAATGGTGTTTAAGGTATTGTTTTTATAGTGAAAAGGTAAACTTCCCCGCCGCGGCTGCCGCGTTCGATAAGGAAAGCGATTTTTCGTGCGATTTCAAGGCCTACCAATCGTTTTACGTGGAATCTGCCGGCTCTGGGGCCATCTTCGTTCCATGGGCGGCCAAAACACGGGGATTCGGTGTTGACCTTTGTTCTCGCCATGGGGGCCGCGGCCATCGCCGCCGCCGTGCTGGCCCTGCTGCTGCGCCGGGCCGACGGTCTCCCGCAGGCAACGCCCAACCCGCGCTCGCTCCATGCGCGGCCGGTGCCGCGCGTGGGGGGGCTTGCCATCTGGGCGGGCGCATTGCCGGCGTTTGCCACGGTGGCCTTCCTGGCGCCGATGGACGCGCTGGCCTGGATGCCCGCCTGGATGGTGTTGTTACTGGTGTCGCTGCGCGACGACGTCCGCGGCCTCGCCATCGCCGTTCGCCTTGCCGCCCATGGCGCCTGCGCCATCTGGTTCGCGCTGTGGGTCGTTCCGACCGGAGGCGCGGGTCCCGCGGTTTTCACGGTGCATGTGCTGGTGGCTGCGCTGCTTGTCGCATGGTCGCTCAACCTCTACAACTTCATGGATGGCAACGACGGGCTGGCGGCGTGGATGACCATCGCCGGTTTTGCCGCGTATGGCGTCGCGGCCATGGACAGTACATCCATGAGTCTCGCGTCCGTGGCGGTGGCCTTTGCAACATTGCCCTTCCTCCTCGTCAACCGGCCACCCGCGCGCATCTTCATGGGCGACGTCGGCGCGGTGCCCCTGGGCTTCCTCGCCGGTACGTTCGGAGTGGCGGGTGTCCTGCACGGCCTGTGGGGCGTGTGGTTTCCGGTCCTGGTGTTCCTGCCCTTCGTGGCCGATGCCACGCTGACGCTGCTGCGCCGGGCCTGGCGGCGCGAACGCTGGTGGGAGGGCCACCGCAGCCATTACTACCAGCGGCTCCACCAGCTGGGCGCGGGTCATGCGGGAACGCTGGCCGTGTACGCGGCGCTGATCCTCGGCACCAGCGTGACGGCAGTCCTCTGCGCCCGCATCGCGCCCGAGTGGGGATGGCGGGTTCTCCTCGCGTGGTGCGCGGTGCTGGCCCTGCCCTTCGGCGCAATTGATTATCATTGGGCCAGGAAATCCACCGGCACCCCATGAACAACCGCAACAACTGGCGCTCCGCGCTTGCCTTCGTCCACGATGTCGTTGCGGCGGCGCTGGCGTGGACGATGCTGTACTGGCTTCGTTTCAACCTCGACATGAAGGAGCCGTTCCTCGCCGACATGTGGTGGACGCTGGCGTGGATCCTGCCGCTGCAGGCCGCCATCTTCCTCGCGCTGGGCCTCTACCGCGGGTTGTGGCGCTTTGCCAGCATGGTCGACCTGCAGCGGATCGTGCTTGCCGCCGGACTCGGCGCGGTGCTGGTGCCGGTGGTGCTGGTGATGCTGCAGCTGCAGGCGGTGGTGCCGCGCAGCGTGCTCATTCTCTATCCGGTGGTGCTGATCTTCCTGATGGCGGGCAGCCGCTTTGCCTACCGCGTGTGGAAGGAGCACCGCCTGTACAGCCCGCTCGAGGCGCTGGGCGAGCCGGTGCTGATCATCGGCGCCGGCGAGGCCGGGGCGCGACTGGCGAAGGACCTGTCCCGCAGCCGCCAGTGGCGCGTGGTCGGGCTCCTGGACGACAACACCGCCAAGCAGGGGCGGCTCGTGCGCAACCTGAGCGTGCTCGGCCCCATCGCCGAATTGCCAGCGTGGGCCGATCGCTACGGCGTGCGCAAGGTCATCATCGCGCTGCCGTCGGCCAATCACGTCGTACGCCGGCGCGTCGCGGAAATCTGCGCCACGGCGGGCGTCGAAGCGCTTACCGTTCCCTCCTACGACGACCTGATCAGTGGCCGGCTTGCGCTGACCACGATCCGCAACGTGGAACTTGACGACCTGCTCGGACGCGACCCGGTGGTGCTGGACAGCGCCGGCCTCGGCGAATGGCTGGGCAATCGCGTGGCGATGGTCACAGGCGCGGGCGGCTCCATCGGGGCCGAGTTGTGTCACCAGATTGCGCGGTTCCGGCCGGCCCGGCTCGTGCTGTTCGACATCTCCGAGGCGGCGCTCTACGAAGTCCAGACTGCGCTCTCCGACACCTTTCCGCAGCTGCCGCTTGCCTGCGTGGTGGGCGACGTCAAGCATGCGGCCCTGGTTGAGGATGTGCTGGCGCGCGAGAAGCCCTCGGTGATCTTCCACGCCGGCGCATACAAGCATGTGCCGCTCATGGAGGAGACCAACGCCTGGGCCGCGGTGCGCAACAACGCCTACGGCACCTGGGTGATCGCGCGGGCCGCGGTGGCCGCCCGGGTCGAGAAATTCGTGCTGGTGTCGTCCGACAAGGCCGTCAATCCGACCAACGTGATGGGCGCGACGAAGCGCCTTGCCGAAATCGTCTGCCAGTGCCTGCAGGGTGGCGCCACGCAGTTCGTGCTGGTGCGGTTCGGCAATGTCTTCGGGAGCGCGGGCAGCGTCATTCCGCGCTTTCGCGAACAGATTGCCCGGGGCGGGCCGGTGACCGTCACCCATCCGGAGATCACGCGCTACTTCATGTCGCTGTCGGAGGCAACGCAGCTGTTGCTGCAGGCGGGGCTGCAAGGTCGGGGCGGCGAAATCCTGGTGCTCGACATGGGCGAGCCGGTGCGAATCGTGGACCTTGCGCGCGACATGATCAAGCTCTCCGGCGCCGATCCCGACAAGATTGCCGTGGTGTTCACGGGCCTGCGGCCCGGCGAAAAGCTCTTCGAGGAGTTGCTGGCGAGCGAGGAGGAGACCATTCCCACGTCGCATCCGAAGCTTCGGATCGCACAGGCGCGGGCTGCCAATCACGATGCGGTGGGGCAGATGGTCACCTGGTGCGAGAGCGACCGGGCCGCCGACGATGCGCAGGTGCGCGCGCGACTCAAGACCTGGATCCCGGAGTACATGCCGCCGGCCGGCGCCCCGGTGGCGTCGATCCCGACCTCGGCGCCACCCGGGCGCGAAGACGCGAGGCCGTTGCCGCTGCGCGCCCCGCGGCGGCGCTGACGGACGCTAGCCCGCACGCATCAACGTCGAGACCGGCGTCGCGTTGATGGTCCTGGCGCGGCGGATGCCCCAGCCGATCAGCATCGCGTTGATGGCCCAGAACTCCTTGCTGTTCGGCCGCACCAGGAAGTCGTCGGTCATGTTCTTCGTGAGGAAGGACGCAAGGAGCGCCAGTCCGACGAGGCCCAGCGCCGCGAGCGTCGCGTCGTCCACGCGCAGGAAGCGCCAGTATTGCCAGGCGATTGCGGCCAGCAGCGCAACGAGCGCCAGCACGCCGATCGCGCCGGTCTGCAGCCACTGGCTCACGAAGATGTTGTGGGCATGCGCCAGAAGTGGATCGCCAAGTTCGCCCTTGAGCTCCTCGTGCAGGATGGACTTGCCATAGCCGAAGCCCAGCCATGGGCGCTCGCCGATGCGTTGGAACGTGTGCTGCCACAGTGCCAGGCGCGGGTCGTCGGTGAACGTCTGCGTCACCGAGGTATTGGGCGCGAAAACGCTGCGCGCGCGATGCCCGACGGCGTCGACGAAGAAGGCCGCCAGCACCGCCAGCAGCAGCGCCAGCACCGCCAGCCAACGCCATGGCGCGCGGCGCAGGCGGCCGCGCCAGCGCCACGCGGCCAGTCCGGCAGCCACGATGAAGCCGATGGCAAGG
>JANNYI010000126.1:0-1373 GCA_031410015.1 Betaproteobacteria bacterium
GTGCTGCCCACGCAACTTATCGACTACACGTCCGGGCGCGAAGCGACGTACTTCGATGGCAGCGACCGCCAGGTCGTCCACGTGGACTTCACGCATCCATATACGCCGGGCCTGCGCGCGCGCTGTCTCGAGGCCGCGGCCAGCGCGGGCATCGCGCTGGCGGACGGTGGCGTCTATGGCGCCGTCAACGGCCCGCGGCTCGAGACGGCTGCCGAGATCGACCGGATGGACCGGGACGGTGCAACGCTGGTCGGCATGACCGGCATGCCGGAGGCGGCACTCGCCCGCGAACTGGGATTGCCCTACGCGGTGATCTGCGTCGGCGTCAATCACGCCGCCGGACGTGGCGACAGCGCGCAGCAGATCTCGATGCAGGGCATTTCCGGCGTGCTGGAAACGGCCATGACGGAGGTACGGCGTCTGCTCGATCACGTCGCGCCCTGCATCGGAGGAGCGGGCCTTGATCCGTGAGGTGCTGCGCATGGGCGATCCGCGCCTGTTCGAGCGCTCGCGCGAAGTCGAGCACTTCGGCACGCCGGAATTGAAGGCGCTGATCGAGGACATGCGGGACACGATGCGCGCGTTGAATGGGGCGGGCCTCGCAGCGCCGCAGATCGGCGTGCCGCTGCGCGTCGTGATCTTCGGCATGGAGCGCAACCCGCGCTATCCGGAGGCCGAGCCCATCCCCTACACGGAGCTCGTCAACCCGGTGCTGACGCCACTCGACGAGTCGACGGAGGAGGGCTGGGAGGGGTGCCTCTCGGTACCCGGATTCCGCGGCGTCGTCGAACGGTTCTCCAACCTGCGCTACCGCGGCCGGGATCCGCAGGGCAAGGTCATTGATCGCACGTGCAACGATTTTCACGCGCGCGTGGTGCAGCATGAATGCGATCACCTCGACGGCATCCTCTACCCGATGCGCATCACCGACATGCGCAATTTCGGCTTCACCGACATCCTGTTTCCGGATCTGGAAGACGCCGACGATTGAGCGTGCGTTTTGGAAGTGCGCATTGCAGGCGGCGTTGGCGGTGGTGATTCAGGTAAATCACCTTGCATGCAGGCTGCGCTGGTGGTCGTGATGCAGGTAGGGCACCTTGCGTGCAGGCCGCGCTGGCGGTCGCGGTACCGTTTTCCAGTTGAAGTCGGGGTCAAATCGACGACCCCTCCAATTCAACTTGAAAAGGGTCCCCCGCCCACCAGCGCGGCCGACGACTTGGCGATGCGCCTCGATCCCCCGGTCCGCCATATTGCCCCTGTAGGCGCGGCTTCAGCCGCGCGCAACGCCGGGGCAGGCCGAGGCCACCCCGCGATGGGACAACCTCCTGCCCGCAAGACGAAAGTCGCGACGTGGCGTGGGGGACCGCTTTCAG
>JANNYI010000127.1:0-8211 GCA_031410015.1 Betaproteobacteria bacterium
TGAGCGGCGCCGGCGGCAGCGGCTGGTAGCGCAAACCGGCATAGCGCGCGCGGTCATGCACCAGCGACGGGGCCGTGCGCACCCACAACTCGCGCTGTCCCCACAGCTCGCGATCGAGCGGCCGCACCTTGCCCGCGTCGCCGTCGGCGGGTGGCTCGCGCCCGCCGTCGGCCGGCGTGCCCTGCTCCATCACGTAGGGACTGGTGGCCAACGCCGTGGCGCCAAGCTGCTGCAGGCGGTCGAGGACGGGCTCGATGCCTTCGCAGGCGAACCATTCGGGCATCACGGTGACGCCCAGGGCTTCGGTCGGCATGGGGAGTGACGGCAGGTTGTAACGAAGGTACGACTCCACTAGTCTAGAGGCGTCCCCTTCTTTCGCCAAGGAACGTCCCATGCCTGCCCTGCACTTGTCCTGCGTTGCAATCGTGGCTGCTCTCGCGGCAGTCGTCACCCCGCACACACGCGCGCAGGACGTTTTTCCGTCCCGGCCGGTCAAGCTGATCGTTCCCGTGGCGCCCGGGGGCGGCATCGACACTGCGTTCCGGCTGCTCGCCCCGGCGTGGTCCGAGCAACTGGGTCAGCCCGTCGTGGTCGAGAATCGGCCGGGCGGCGGCCAGATCGTCGGCAGCGATCTCGTCGCCAAGGCGAAGCCCGACGGCTATACGTTGCTGGCCGCCGGCGTGCCGATCGCCTTCAACACTGCACTGGGACGCAAGCTGCCCTACGACGCCGTCAAGGACTTCACGCCGTTATCGTGGGTGGTCTCGCAGCCGCTGCTGATCGTCGTGAATCCGGGCGTGCCCGCGAAAGACGTCAAGGAGTTGCTCGCGTACGCCAAGGCCCTGCCGCAGCCGTTGTTGTATACGTCGGGCGGCATCGGCAGCTACGGCCACCTGTGGTGGGAGATGTTCCGCGGCGGCCAGGGCATCGGCGGCACGCACGTCGCGTACAACGGCATCGCGCCCGCGCTGAAGGACGTGATGGGCGGCCAGGTGCCGCTGGTGATCGATGCCATCGTGCCGTCGGGTACCCAGGTGAAGGCCGGCACCGTGCGGGGACTGGCCATCGTCAGCGCCAAGCGCGCGGCCATGCTGCCGGACGTACCCACGCTGTCCGAGCAGGGCTACACCGGTTTCGATGCCGCGCCGTTCTACGGCGTGCTGGGTCCCGCCGGCATGGATCCGGCAACGGTCCAGAAACTCAACGCGTCGCTGGTGAAGGCGCTGGCGCAGCCTGCGCTGCGCGACAGGCTGCAGGAGATGGGCTTCGACGTGATCGGCAGTACGCCCGAGGCTTACGCCAGGCTGATCCGCGACGAGATCGACCGCTGGACGCGCGTGGTGGCCGAACGCGGCATCAAGGTCGACTGACGCCGCGCCATCACCGGTCGGGGGGCGCGGCGCCAACCTGCGGCGCCCCGGGTTCGTTCACGTAGGGCTGGTGCAGGTGCACCGGCTTGGGCGCACTCCTGCGCATCCGCAGGTTCAGCATCTCGACGCACACCGAGAACGCCATCGCGAAGTAGATGTAGCCCTTGGGCACCGACTTGTCGAAGCCCTCGCCCACCAGCGCCACGCCGATGACGAACAGGAACGTGAGCGCCAGCATCTTCACCGTGGGGTGCGCCGATACGAAGCGGCCGATGGGTCCGGCAAACAGCATCATCAGCGCCACCGACGCGATGACGGCCGAGACCATGATCGGGACCTCGTTCACCATGCCCACCGCGGTGATGATGGAATCGAGCGAGAACACCATGTCGATGATGATGATCTGCACGATCACCGCGCCGAACGTGGCCTTGACCGCGCTGGACGCTTCGCCCTCGGTGCCTTCCATCAGCTGATGGATTTCCATCGTGCTCTTCCACAGCAGGAAGAGCCCGCCCAGGATCAGGATCACGTCGCGCCCGGAGATTTCCTGGCTCAGCACGGTGAAGAGCGGCGCGGTCAGGCCGACCAGCCACGACAGCACCAGCAGGAGCCCGATGCGCATGAACATCGCGAAGAAGAGTCCCAGCCGGCGTGCGAATTCGCGTCGCTCCGGTGGCAGCTTGTCGACCAGGATCGAGATGAAGATGATGTTGTCGATACCAAGCACCAGCTCCAGCGCGGTAAGCGTCGCGAAGGCAATCCATGCGGCGGGGCTGGTCAGCAGTTCGAGCATTGGCGGTATCCGGCGGGTTGGGCGAGGATTCTAATCCGGGAACGCAGGTCGCGCGCGTTGACAACGCGGCGTCAGAAGGTGCGCCAGAAGAACACGGTGTACAGAATGAGAAGCAGGATCAGCCACTTGACAGCGTAGTAGACGTATTTGTTGTACCGCTTCAGCGCCTTGGCCGGATAGCGGAAGTAGTATGCCCAGCCAAACGCCCGGTTCATCAGGCCGACCTTGTCGCCCGCGGTGTTCTCGGTCTGGCTGGCGCGCACCAGCGTGCTCTTGATCCAGTGATTGAGGCGCGCGACCACACGATTGGTCAGTGGCCGTTCCACGTCGCAGAACAGGATCAGGCGGTCGCGGTCGGTATGGTTCTCCGCCCAGTGGATGTACGTTTCGTCGAACATCACCGCCTCGCCGTCGCGCCAGTGGTACGGCTGCCCGTCCACGAAGATGCGACAGCGCTCGTCGTTGGGGGTGATGAGACCCAGGTGATAGCGAAGCGATCCCGCAAAGGGATCGCGATGGCGCCCGAGGTCGCCACCGGCTGGCAGCATCGCGAACATTGCCCCATTGATGCTGGGAATGGCCTCCACCATCGCCACCGTGCGCGGGCACAGGGCGCGCGCCGAATCGAGCGGCGCGTCATACCACTTGAGGTAGAAGCGCTTCCAGCCCCGCCGGAAGAACGAGTTGAAGCCCAGATCGTTGTACGTGGACGCGGCGCGGATGTGGCCCTCGTCGAAGAGCTTTTCCGCCTCCTCGCGGATCAGCCGCCAATTGTCGCGCAGCGGGACCAGCTCGGGAAACTGATCGAGTTCGATGTAGGGCCGGTTCGGCACCGCGGAGAAGGCATACATGATCGCGTTGTACGGCGCGATCACGGTCGAGTGGTCGGTGAGCTGCCGATGGAACTTGTGGCGCTCCCGGCCGCGATAATGGACGAACAGCGCCCACGCCAGATACCCGTAGACGAACGTCGCCTGCCACGAGAGCACCGCTTCGACGACTTCGGCCGACGTAGGCAAGCTCATGTCCGCGCCTCCTGCAGCTTCCGCCGGCGCGCCTTCACCGCCACGTGCTTCCAGCGGCGATGCACCCAGTACCACTGCTCGGGTCGCCGCAGCACCAGCCGTTCGATTGCCACGTTGTAGGCGCGCGTGGTGAGGCGAATGGCTTCGCTGGTGCTGGCGTGGTCGACGGCGGGAATGGGGTCCTCGAAGCGCAGCACGTGGTGGCCATCGGCCGTGCGCCAGCTCGTTGCCGGCACCACGGGCGCGCCGGTGGCGAGCGCGATGATGGCGAGACTCTTGAACGTCCACGCGGGCGCACCGAAGAACTCGACCGCGATGCCGTCGGGTGGATTAGCGTGCTGGTCGAAGGCGAAGACGATGGCATCACCATGCGCCAGGCGGTCGAGCATCAGGTCGAGCGAGCCCCGCTTGGGCAGCACGCCGAAGCCGGCCTTCTGGAAGCGCCGGGTGACGAGACGGTCGAACCACTCCGGCTTCAGCGCGCGGCGCACGAAATGAAACCGCCCGCGCATCTGGGGAAAGCCGCCGATCCCCGCCACCGTGGCCACCTCCCAGTTGCCGAAGTGCCCGGTCAGCAGCAGGACGCCCTTTCCCTGCTCGTAGGCGGCAACGAACGCGTCCAGGTTCTCGATCCGCACCAGCGCCTGCTGCTGCGCCTCCGACAGCCAGCGATAGCGCAGGAACTCGCCGAACAGCGTCCACAGGTGGCCGTAGTGCGCCTGCGCCAACGCCACGATGCCGACCTCGTCGAGCGTATCGCCGTAGACGCGGCGCAGGTTGGCGAGGATCACGCGACGACGCAACGGCAGCAGGTGATACAGCACCTTGCCGGCGAACGGTATCGGCACCGGCGCCGGCTGCGTCACCGCCACGGCCGATGCACTCGTCCGGTCATGCGTCAGCGACAGGCTGATCGGCCCCAGCCGATGCCGGCCCGCAAGCATTTCGGCGCGCGGCCCGAGGATCACCTGCGGTGCGCCGTAGCCGTCGCGTGCCACCGAAAAATCGTGCGGCTCGATCTGCGCGAGCGCGGCTTCGCGCGGAAAGAGCTTGACGCAGGCTTCCTTGGCCGCGAAACGTGCGGCCAGGCTGGCGGCGCGGCCTTCGCCGGCGCCGGCATCGTCCAGTTCCTGCGCCGTGAAGAACCGCAGCAGGTCGGCAGGCATGTTCTCGCGCAGCAGGCGCTCGATGCGTTCGATCTCGACCGAGTCGATGCCGCAGCGCTGCGGCGCCACGACAGGCGTCGCCATGCTTGTATGTTCCCCCCGAACGGCGCTGCGCGCCGCCTCCCCCGAGGGGGCAGCTCCTTGGGGCGGCCCGGCGGAGCTCGTATGGTCCCCCCGAGCGGCGCTGCGCGCCGCCTCCCCCGAGGGGGCAGCTCCTTGGGGCGGCCCGGCGGAGCTCACGCTGCGCGCACCAGCACCGCGGCATTGGTGCCGGCAAAGCCCCGGCACAGGATGAGCGCAACGTTGCTGCGCGGCACGGTCGGCGCAGCCGCCACGGCCACGCCCGCACACGCCTCGTCGAGGTTGTGCAGGGTCGCGATGCCGGGCACCACGTTGACCTTGAGCGCCTCCAGCGCCAGGACCGTATCCAGAATGCCCGCGGCCGCGATCAAATGGCCGAACGCCCACTTGAATCCCGTGACCGGCGGCATCGCGGCGCCGAACACGGTACGCAGCGCGGCAGCCTCGGACGCGTCCGATTGCCTCGTGCCGTTGCCGTGCGCAACGATCATGCCCACATCCGCGGGTTGGAGTCCCGCGTCTTCCAGCGCCATCGCAATGGCGCGCGCGAGGCCGTCGCCGTCCGCGCGGATGGCCAGCAGGCCCTGTCCTTCGCCGACGTAGCCGCCGCCAAGCACCTCGCCCAGCACCGCCGCGCCGCGCGCCGCCGCCGAGGCTGCCGTCTCGAGCATCAGTGCGCCTGCGCCTTCGCCGAAGAGACTGCCATCGCGCGCGGCGTCGAACGGGCGCAGCGCTTCGCTGGCGAGGAGCCCGACGCGATGGTAATAGAGCACCATCTGCGGCTCGATCGGCGTTTCATGGCCCACCGCCACGACGCGATCGGCCTCGCCGGCGCGCAGCGCTTCCATCGCTTCGATGACCGCCAGCGTCCCGCCGACACTGTGGTTGGTGATGCAGGCGTTGGTGCCCTTGAGGTTGTATTGGATGCCCACGTGTCCGAGCACGTTGTTGGGCAAAGTGCGCAGCAGCCACATCGGGTTGACGTTGTCGGAGAGGTCGCGACCGAAGGCGTGCATGTCGCCGTTGGCGGCGGTCATCAGCGGAAAGAAGTCGTACTGGTTCTGGAAATTGCCGCCACCGGAGCCGACGATGGCGCCCGTGCGATCGTTGTACGGCGCCATCGCCGCAGGGTCCAGCGCGTCGCGCCACGCCACGAAACCCGATGCGTCGATGGCCTGGCTGGCCGCGTAGAGGCCGACGAGATCGGTGCGCCGGATCAGCTTGTGCAACTTGCGATCGGGCACCAGCGCGCGCGGATTGAGGTCGGCGATTTCACCGGCGAGGTGCGTCGGCCACTGCGTGGTATCCCACTGCCTGATCGGCGCGATCGCCGTCTTCCCGGCAAGAACGAACTGGAGAATGGTCCGCGGGTCCATGCCCGCGGCGCAGACGGCGCCGGTGCCGGTGATCACGACCTTCGGCATCGTCATGACTTCGTCCCGTCAGGGCCGCGGCCGTCCACTTCGTCCGGGTGCCGCATCACGATGCAGCTGTTCGAGCCGCCGAAGCCGAAGGAGTTGGACATGGTCATCCGCACCTTCTGCCGCTGCGGAACATCAAGCACCAGGTTCAGGTCGCAGTCGGGGTCGCGGTCGCGATAGTTGGCGTTGATCGGCATTTCGCCGCGCGCGATGGCCAGCGCACATACGACGCCCTCGACGGCGCCTGCCGCCGCGATGAGGTGGCCCATCGTGCTCTTGGTGGAACTGACATGCACGCGCGCGGCGTCCGCGCCGAAGACCGCGCGGATTGCTGCGCTTTCGCTGCGATCGTTCATCCCGGTCGAGGTGCCGTGCGCGTTGATGTAATCGACGTCGGCCGGCACCGCACCTGCATCGGCCAGCGCCTGGTGCATCGACTGGATCGGGCCGTCGCCGTCGGGCGGCGAATCGGTGATCCGGTAGCTCGACAGCGAATTGCCGTCGCCGGCGAGTTCGGCATAGATGTGCGCACCGCGGGCGCGCGCCATCTCCCATTCCTCCAGCACCACGAAGCCCGCGCCCTCGCCCAGCAGGAAGCCGTTGCGCGTGGCGTCGAAGGGCCGGCTGGCGCGCTGCGGCGTGGCATTGTCCGGCGACAGCGCGGACAAGAGGCAGAACCCGGAGATGCCGATGGGGCTGATCATCGAATCGAAGCCGCCGGCGAGCACGCGGTCGACGCGGCCACGGCGAATGAGTTTCAGCGCGGTGCCAAAGGCCTGGCCGCCGGAAGCGCACGCCGTGTGCACCGAGGTCGCGTAGCCGTGGATGCCGAAACGGCGCGTGAGCAACGCCAGTCCTTCGGCCGCCTGGCCGCGGCAGAACACCAGCGGATCGTTGGCGGGGCCATCGGTCAGCAAGCCGTCGGTGTCGATCTCGCCGCTGTTGCCGCAATGCGCGTGCGTCTGCGCGAGGTCGTCGTAGTCGGCCGTCATCATTCCGGTGCCCACGGCGCAGCCCCAGCGGGTGGCGTCCGCGGCGGTGGGCCGGATGCCGGCATCGCGCAGCGCCTGCTCCGCTGCCTCGAGTGCGAAGCGATGCGAGCGGTTGGCGAATTTGAGGAGCTTGCGGTCTTCAACCAGCGTGGGGTGAAAGCCCTTCACCTCGGCGGCGATGCACGTGGAGAAACCGCTGGCATCGAACAGCGTGATCGGCGCGCCGCCGCTGCGTCCGGCAAGCAGCGCATTCCACGTCGTGACCACGTCGTTGCCCACCGGCGTGACCATGCCCACGCCGGTGACCGCCACGCGCCGCCGCGCGGCCGTCATGCCGGTCCTCGCGCAAATTCGGCGCGCGCGGTGGCCACCGTCTTGCCTTCCGCGCTCGCGCTCAGGTCCACCGTGACCGCATTGCCGTTCGCGTCGTCCGGCCGGATGGCTGCCCGCAACAGCAGCGTCGCCCCCGGCGGCGTGAACGCGCGCACCTTGACGCGTGTCATGCGCGCGGGCTCGGCCGCGGCGGACGCCGGCCAACGGCCGGACGCTGCCAGCAATTCGGCCGCCAGCGCCAGCTGCGCATCGAGCATCAGCGTCGCCGGAAACACCGCCCGGCGCGGAAAATGATCGTGGAAGAACGGCGCCGTCGCGGGGACCTGCAGTTCGCCTTCGGCCACCGTCGCGTCGGCGCCTGCCGTGCGCTGCGCACGCATTCGCGGTACGCCGCGAAAGCGCCCCGGTGCCGCGCCCGCGCCGGTGAGAAGCGTCAGCCGGGCTGCCATCGCAACCGGATCGTCGAACTCGGCTACCGGCAGCATCGGCCCCAGGCAATCGCGCAATTCGATCACCCGCGCGCCGGCAACGGCGGCATGACCGTGATAGGCGACCGCCGTATCGTCGCAATCGTCGATCTCGACGGCGAGGTCGAGCGTATCGCCGGGCCGCACGCCGCCCGTGAAGATAGTCTCGTGCGCCAGCGCGGCCACCGGCCGGCCGCGAAAGTCGATGCGGGCCATGGCTGTCCACGCCGCGAGCTGGCCGACGGCCTCGGCCACGAGGCAAGCCGGAAAGCCGTCGATGTCCGCCGGGATCGCGAACGTGCCGCGGGCGCGGACGCCAGGCTCGAACGCGCTGATGCGGTCGACGAAGGAGAAGGCGCTGAAATGATCCGTCATCCCGCGTGCGTCAGGCAGCCGCCTTGGCGTCGCGCTGCGCCTGCACGACCAGCTTGCAGAAGGTCTCCGGCGTGAAGAGCCGCGGAATGTCGGCCACCTTCATCGGCGATTTGAAGCGCTCGGCCGGCACCTCGGACAGGTACGACTTCAATTGCGCCATGCCGGTGTCGGTGACGACACCCTTC
>JANNYI010000128.1:0-19471 GCA_031410015.1 Betaproteobacteria bacterium
CATCGACGATGCCGAATTGAAGCGCACGCTGGCCACGGTGAAGCCGTACCGCCAGTGGATCGAGCGCTCGCGGATCGCGCTGGACGATCTGCCGGAGCCCGCGCCGCCGCAGCCCACCGAAGTGCCGCTCATCGACCGCCAGCAGGCGTTCGGCTACACGCAGGAGGATCTCAAGGTGATCCTCGCGCCCATGGCGCGTTCCGGCGAGGAGGCGATCGGGTCGATGGGCAACGACGCCGCGCTGCCGGTGCTGTCCCGGCGGCCGAAGGTGCTCTACAACTACTTCAAGCAGCTGTTCGCGCAGGTGACCAACCCGCCGATCGATCCGATCCGCGAAGAGCTCGTGATGTCGCTCGTGTCGTTCATCGGGCCGCGGCCCAATCTGCTCGGCGTCGATTATGAGGCCGGGGTCACCCGGCCCACGATGCGCCTCGAGGCGATGCAGCCGATCCTGACGTCGGACAACATGGAAAAGATCCGGCACGTCGAGCTGTTCTCGGCCGGCGCGTTTCGCTCGATCGAGCTTGACATCTGCTATCCGGCGACGTGGGGCGCCAACGGCATGGAAGCGGCGCTGGCCAGCGTCGCCGCGCACGCGGAAGACGCGATCCGGCAGGGCTACAACATCCTGATCCTGTCCGATCGCGCGGTCGGCGCCGATGCGCTGCCGATCCCCGCGCTGCTCGCCACCGCCGCCGTGCACGAGCATCTGGTGCAGAACGGTCTGCGCACGTCCACGGGCCTCGTCGTCGAGACCGGCACGGCCCGCGAGGTGCATCACTTTGCGCTGCTCGCCGGCTACGGCGCCGAGGCCATCCATCCGTACCTGGCGCTCGAAACCGTCGCGCAACTGGCGGAGTCGATCCCGGCGATCGACCCCAGGGAGTCGGGCAAGCGCTTCATCAAGGCGATCTGCAAGGGGCTCTACAAGGTGATGTCCAAGATGGGCATCTCCACGTACCAGTCGTACTGCGGCGCGCAGATCTTCGAGGCCGTTGGCCTGCAGCGCGCTTTCGTCGACAAGTATTTCACCGGCACCGCCAGCAACGTCGAAGGCATCGGCCTCTTCGAAGTGGCGGAGGAGTCGGCGCGTACGCACGCGCTTGCGTTCGGCAACGATCCGCTGCTGCGCGACATGCTCGATGCCGGCGGCGAATACCAATACCGCACGCGCGGCGAGGCGCACATGTGGACCCCCGAAACGATCGCCAAGCTGCAGCATGCAGCGCGCTCGAACAGTTTCGCCACCTATCGCGACTATGCGAAGCTGATCAACGAGCAGAGCCGCGAATTGAAGACCTTCCGCGGCCTCTTCGAATTCAAGGGCGCGGAGCGCGCGCCGGTGCCGATCGAGGAGGTTGAATCGGCCGCCGCCATCGTGCGCCGGTTCGCCACCGGGGCGATGAGCCTCGGATCGATATCCACCGAAGCGCACACCACGCTGGCGGTGGCGATGAACCGCATCGGCGGCAAGTCGAACACCGGCGAAGGCGGCGAGGACGAGGCGCGCTACCGCAACGAGCTGCGCACCGGGTCGAGCGGCGTGGTCGCGGGCGACACGCTGGCCACCGTCATCGGCAAGGCGCAGATCGAGCACGACATCCCGCTGCTTGCGGGCGACAGCCTGCGCTCGAAGATCAAGCAGGTGGCTTCCGGGCGCTTCGGCGTCACGGCCGAGTATCTCGCTTCCGCGGACCAGATCCAGATCAAGATGGCGCAGGGTGCGAAGCCCGGCGAGGGCGGGCAGTTGCCGGGGCACAAGGTGTCCGAATACATCGCCAAGCTGCGCTTCTCGGTGCCCGGCGTGGGGCTCATCTCGCCGCCGCCGCATCATGACATCTACTCGATCGAGGACCTGGCGCAGCTGATCCACGATCTCAAGAACGTCAACCCCAAAGCCACGATCTCCGTCAAGCTCGTGTCCGAAGTGGGCGTGGGCACGGTGGCGGCGGGCGTGGCCAAGGCCAAGTCGGATCACGTGACCATCGCCGGGCACGACGGCGGCACCGGCGCCTCGCCGGTGTCGTCGATCAAGCATGCCGGCACGCCATGGGAACTGGGTCTCGCGGAAACGCAGCAGACGCTGGTGCTGAATCGCCTGCGCGGGCGCATTGCCGTCCAGGTGGACGGCCAGATGAAGACCGGGCGCGACGTCGTGATCGGCGCCATGCTCGGCGCCGACGAGTTCGGCTTCGCCACCGCGCCGCTGGTCGTCACCGGCTGCATCATGATGCGCAAGTGCCACCTCAATACCTGCCCGGTGGGTGTGGCCACGCAGGATCCGGTGCTGCGGCGCAAGTTCACGGGCCAGCCCGAGCACGTCGTCAATTTCTTCTTCTTCGTGGCCGAGGAAGTGCGCGAGTTGATGGCGCAGTTGGGCTTTCGCTCATTCGAAGAAATGATCGGCCGTGCCGACCTGCTCGACATGCGCGCTGGCATTGAACACTGGAAGGCACGCGGACTCGATTTTTCGCGCGTCTTCCACCAGCCGCGCGTGGCGGCCGACGTGGCCCGCTCGCACAAGGAACTGCAGGACCATGGTCTGGCCGGCGCGCTCGATCACCAGCTCATCGCCGCTGCCGAACCCGCGCTCGAACGGGGCCAGCCGGTGCGGATCACGCAACGGATCCGCAATGCCAATCGCTCGGTGGGCGCGATGCTGTCCAACGCCATTGCGCGCAAGCACGGCCATGAGGGCCTGCCGGAGGACACGATCCACGTGGCCTTCGAAGGCATCGCTGGCCAGAGCTTCGGCGCGTTTCTGGCGCACGGCATCACCTTCGAGTTGCAGGGCGCGTCCAACGACTATGTGGGCAAGGGCCTGTCCGGCGGGCGCATCGTCGTCTATCCCGATCCCGCCTGCCCGGCCAGGGCCGAGGACAACATCGTCATCGGCAACACCGTGATGTACGGCGCCACGGCCGGCGAAGCCTATTTCCGCGGCATTGCCGGCGAGCGCTTCTGCGTGCGCAACTCGGGCGCGTCGGCGGTGGTCGAGGGTACCGGCGATCACGGCTGCGAATACATGACCGGCGGCACGGTGGTCGTGCTGGGCAAGACCGGGCGCAACTTCGCCGCCGGCATGAGCGGCGGGTATGCGTTCGTCTACGATCCCGACCGCACGTTTGCCGCGCATTGCAACCTGGCCATGGTGGCCATCGAGCCGCTCCAGTCCGAGGCCGCGCAAACGGCGGAAGAGCGCGCGCTGGACGCAGCAGGCAAGGGCCGGCAGCGCCACGCGGACAAGGCCGATGCGGTGCTGGTGCGCGAACTGGTGGAGCGCCATCTGCGTTTCACCGGCAGCACGCTGGCACTGAAGCTCTTGGACGACTGGGATGCCGCGCAGGCTGCCTTCGTGAAGGTATTCCCGCACGAATACCGGCGCGCGCTCACTGAAATGCGCGACCGGGCCAAGGCGAAGAGCACCGCGCCCGCGACGAAGCAGCGCGCCGCTGCGTAAAGCAAGTTGCGGCACCGCCGGACCACGACGACGCGCCGCGTTATGCGCGTCACCCTGCTGATTTCAACGAACTGACGACGCCATGGGCAAGATCACCGGATTTCTCGAGCTGCAACGGATCACGGAGGCGGCGCAGCCCACCGCCGAACGCGTGCGGCACTACCGCGAGTTCGTGATCACGCTGAAGGAAGACGAGGCGGCGAAGCAGGGCGCGCGTTGCATGGATTGCGGGATCCCGTTCTGCCAGAGCGGTTGCCCGGTCCACAACATCATTCCCGACTGGAACGACCTTGTTTACCGGCACCAGTGGGAGCGCGCGCTCGAGGTGCTCCACACCACGAACAACTTTCCGGAATTCACCGGCCGGGTATGCCCGGCGCCGTGCGAAGCCTCCTGCACGCTCAACATCAACAACGATGCCGTGGGCATCAAGTCGATCGAGCACTTCATCATCGACAAGGGCTGGGAGGAAGGCTGGGTGGTGCCGCTGCCGCCGGTGGCGAAGACCGGCCGGCGGGTCGCGGTGGTAGGATCGGGTCCCGCGGGGCTTGCCTGCGCGCAGCAGCTGGGGCGCGCCGGGCACGACGTGGTCGTGTTCGAGAAGGCCAACCGCATCGGCGGCCTCCTGCGTTACGGCATTCCCGATTTCAAGATGGAAAAGGGACTGATCGACAAGCGGATGGAGCAGATGGTGCAGGAAGGCGTCGAGTTTCGCACCGCCGTGAACGTGGGCGTGGATCTGCCCGCCGCACGGCTGCTTGCTGAATTCGACGCGGTGGTGCTCACCGGCGGCGCCGAGATGCCGCGCGATCTCGACGTACCGGGCCGCGATCTCGCCGGCGTTCACTTCGCGATGGAGTTCCTGCCGCAGCAGAATGCAGTGGTTGCCGGCGACAAGGTCGCCGACCAGATCAAGGCCACGGGCAAGCACGTCGTCGTGATCGGCGGCGGCGACACCGGCTCCGACTGCGTCGGCACGTCCAACCGGCATGGCGCGGCGTCGATCACGCAGTTCGAGTTGCTGCCGCAACCGCCGGAGTCGGAGAACAAGCCGCTGGTGTGGCCCAACTGGCCCATCAAGTTGCGTACGTCATCGTCCCACGAGGAAGGCTGCGGCCGCGACTGGTCCGTCACCACCAAGCGCTTCGAGGGCCGCAACGGCAAGGTCGAGAAGCTGATCGCCGCGCGGGTCGAGTGGCATCGTGACGGCAATGCCCCGCCGAAGATGGTGGAGATTCCGGGCAGCGAGTTCGAGATCAAGGCCGACCTGGTGCTGTTCGCGATGGGCTTCACAGGCCCCGTGCAGAAGGGCCTGCTGGCCGAGCTCGGCGTCGACCACGACGCACGCTCGAACGTGAAAGCCGATACCGATGCCTACCGTACCTCCGTCGACAAGGTGTTTGCCGCCGGCGACATGCGCCGCGGCCAGTCGCTGGTCGTGTGGGCCATCCGCGAGGGCCGGCAGGCCGCGCGGGCAGTGGACGAATTCCTGATGGGCACGAGCGTGCTCCCGCGCTGAGGGGCGGCGCGTACTCCAAACCGCGATGACCGCAATCGTCACGCTCGATCTCGAAGGCTTCCGCCCGCCCGTCTCACCCGAACAGCAGGCGCTGGCCGTGCACGCGATCGAGGATGGCGGCGTGCTGGTGCTGCCACGCGCAACCTTCGCGCTGGCCGAGGACGAGCGCCGCTTTCTCGCGCCGGAGTGGTCGGACGGCAGGACCAAGAACATCAGCGTGGAAATGCCGAAGCAAGGCGCTGCGGCGTCCGCGGCCCCGCGGCTCAAGGGCGCGCGCGGCGCCGCTGCGGACCTTGCCGCGCTGACCGCCATGGTCACGCGCTTTGCCGTCGACGCCGGAGCGCTGGTCACCACCCTCTTCCCGCGCTATGCGCCCTATGTCCAGCAGGCCCGCACCAGCTTCCGGCCGCAGCCCGCGGTGGGGCGGGCCGTGTCCTGGCGCAAGGACGATTCGCGGCTGCACGTCGACGCCTTTCCATCCCGGCCCAACCAGGGCGCGCGGATCCTGCGCGTGTTCACCAATCTCAATCCGGTTGCGCCGCGGGTATGGCGCGTGGGCGAGCCCTTCGAAGCGGTGGCCCGCACGCTGCTGCCGCGCATTCGCGCTCCGCTGCCCGGATCGGCGGCGGTGCTGTCCGCGCTGCACGTCACCAAGGGCCGGCGCAGCCACTACGACCACCTGATGCTCAACCTGCATGACCGCGCCAAGGCGGACATGGCGTACCAGCGCGATTGCACGCAGCAGGTCGTGAATTTTGCGCCGGGCACCACGTGGCTCTGTTTCTCCGATCAGGTGATGCACGCGGCCGTGTCGGGGCAGTTCATGCTCGAGCAGACCATTCACCTTCCGGTGCACGCGTTGTACGATCCGCAACGCGCGCCGCTCGCGATCCTGGAGCGCTTGACCGGGCGCCGGTTGATTCCGGAAGCAGCGCGTTCGACCTGAAGGAACCCGATGCTGCACAACGATACGTTTTTGCGCGCCCTGCGCCGCGAACCGACCACGCACACCCCCGTATGGCTGATGCGCCAGGCGGGGCGCTACCTGCCCGAATACCAGAAGACCCGTGCCCGCGCCGGCAGCTTCATGGGCCTCGCCACCAATCCCGACCTTGCCACCGAAGTGACGCTGCAGCCTCTGGCGCGCTTTCCGCTGGACGCGGCGATCCTGTTCTCCGACATCCTCACGGTGCCGGATGCGATGGGGCTCGGCCTGACGTTTGCCGAGGGCGAGGGACCGCGATTTGCCACCACCGTTCGCGACGAGGCCGCCGTGCGGGCGTTGCAGGTGCCGGACATGGCCAAGCTTGGCTATGTGTTTGCCGCAGTGGCGCAGATCAAGCGCGAACTGCGCGGCAAGGTTCCGCTGATCGGCTTCTCGGGCA
Organism: Betaproteobacteria bacterium; assembly: GCA_031410015.1. Lineage (GTDB taxonomy): Bacteria > Pseudomonadota > Gammaproteobacteria > Burkholderiales > Casimicrobiaceae > VBCG01. The sequence continues at coordinate 6,365 of JANNYI010000128.1, forward strand.
GCCCGTTCACGCTCGCGAGCTACATGATCGAGGGCGGCGGCAGTCCCGATTTCGCGCTGGTCCGGCGGATGGCCTACCAGCGGCCCGACCTGCTCGACGCGATCGTCGCCATCAACGCGCGCGCGGTGACCGCCTACCTGAACGAACAGATTGCCGCCGGAGCCGATGCGGTCATGATCTTCGATACTTGGGGGGGATTGCTGTCCGCCTCTGCCTACCGGCGGTTTTCGCTGGCGCCGATGCGGGACATCCTCGCCGCGCTCGTGCCCGCGGCGGACGGCACCAAGGTGCCGACGATCGTGTTCACGAAGGGTGGCGGCGCGTGGCTCGACGATATCGCATCATGCGGCGCCTCGGGCGTGGGGCTCGACTGGACCGTGGACATCGCCAAAGCGCGTGCTGCCGTGGGCCAGCGGGTGGCGCTGCAGGGCAATCTCGACCCGCTCGTTCTCCTCACCGATCCGGCCACCGTCGCCCGGGAGGCCTCCGCGATCGTGAGGGCGGCGGGGCGCGCGCCGGGTCACATCTTCAACCTCGGGCATGGCATCGTTCCCGCCACGCCTGTGGAAAACGTCGCCGCGCTGGTGGAGGCGGTCCACGCCACCTCCCGGGAAACCCGCGCCGCTGCTTGAGTTGCGGGGACTCCCGCAGGGAAAAACCCGTGGAACCCGCGCCGTTGCTGGCTTTGCAAGGGCTTGACAAACGACCGCATCGGAGGTTGTTCCGTCCAGTTATGCACATCGGGCGCCGATTCTGCGAATAACGGAGGCCACGCCCGGGCGCGGCCCGCCACGCGCCTGCAACCTGCTAAAGAAGCAAGGGTTTTTGCCGTCCTGCCGGTCCTTGTGGACGGTTGGGTTCCATGTCTGCGCCATAATGGTGACGGCAGCATCGCCACTTACGCACAAAGTTATCCACAAACGATCCCATGTTTGGCGCCGGTCCTTTGAAAATAACGACTTGGGGCATGAAGCTTTGGTCCGGACTCAAGATTTGGAACACTACAACTTACGTAAAATGGCGATGAGCAGTCACTTCGCGAGCGATTGCCAATGCCCATCGTCCGGGTAGCGTTACCCGTCGCCGCCGCGACTGCATTCGACTACTGGGTTCCGGACGGCGCGCCCGTTCGCCGCGGCAGCGTGGTGCGGGTTGTCCTCGGCCCGCGCCGCATGATCGGCGTTGTGCAGGACATCGTCGCCGAATCCAGCGTGCCGCATGACAAGCTGCAGACGCTCGCCGACATCGCGGAGGTGCCGCCGCTTCCCGACGATGTGCTGGCACTGGGAGAGTTTGTCGCGACCTACTACCAGGAGCCGATGGGCCTCGCCCTGGCGCTGGCGGTTCCGCCATTGACGGCCGCCAAGGCGCGCGCGGCACGCCGCGACGCTGCGCCCGCAGACGCGGCGCAGGGCGCGGCCGGTGCGGTGGATTTCAATGCCGAGCAGGTGGCCGCCATCGACGCCATCGATGCCGCAGGTGCCGAAGGTTTTGTGCCGTTCCTGCTGTTCGGCGTGACCGGCAGCGGCAAGACCGACGTCTACATGGCCGCGGCGCGCCGCGCGATCGCGCGCGGCGGGCAGGTCCTGCTGCTCGTGCCCGAGATCAATCTCACGCCGCAGCTCACGCAACGGATCAATGCCGCCCTGCCGGGCATTACGATTGCGCTGCTGCACTCCGGTCTGGCGCCGTCCGTACGCCGCGCGCATTGGATCGAGGCCGCGACCGGGCGCGCGCGCCTGGTCGTGGGCACGCGACTTGCCGTCTTTGCGCCGTTGCCCGACCTGCGCCTCGTGATCGTGGACGAGGAGCAGGACAGCTCGTACAAGCAGCAGGACAACGTCCGCTATCACGCGCGCGACGCGGCGGTCTGGCGCGCGCATCACCGTGGCGTGCCGGTGGTGCTCGGCAGCGCCACGCCGTCCCTCGAGTCGTGGCTGCATGTGCGCGAACAGCGCTACCGCCGCCTCGACCTGCGGCAGCGGGCCGATACACGTGCCACGCTGCCGCTGATCCGGCTGGTGGACAACCGCGCGGCACGGGACATGGACGGCATCGGCGCGGAAATGCGCGCGGCGATCGCGTTGCGGCTCGCGCGGCAGGAGCAGTCGCTGGTCTTCGTCAATCGCCGCGGCTTCTCGCCGTCACTCAACTGCGCGTCCTGCGGCTGGGATGCGCAATGTCCGCGCTGCAGCGCGCGCCTCACCGTGCATCGCGCCCCGCCGTCGCTGCGCTGCCATCACTGCGGCCACATCGAGCGCCTGCCCGCCGCCTGTCCCACGTGCGGCAACGTTGACCTGCTGCCGCTCGGCTACGGCACGCAGCGTCTCGAACGCGCGCTGGCCGAAGCCTTTCCGGAGGCGCGCATTGCCCGCGTGGACCGCGACAGCACGCGGGCGCGCGGTGCTTTCGCCGCCGTGCGCGACAAGGTGGCCGCCAACGAACTCGATATCCTGGTCGGCACGCAGATGCTGGCGAAAGGGCACGACTTTCCACGGCTGACGCTCGTGGGCGTTCTCGGCGCGGACAACGCGCTCTACAGCGCCGACTTTCGCGCCACCGAGCGGCTGGGCGCGCTGCTGATGCAGGTCGCGGGACGCGCCGGGCGGGCGGGATTGCCGGGCGAAGTGGTGGTGCAGACCGACTTTCCGACCCATCCCGTCTTCGTGGCCGTGCGCAGGCACGACTACGAGAGCCTCGCGGCAACGCTGCTGGCGGAGCGTCGGATGGCGGCGTTGCCGCCGTTCACGCACGTCGCGCTGCTGACCGCGGAGGCGCATGAGCGCGCGGTCGTGGACGCGTATCTCGCAGCGGCGCACGTGTCCGCGCGGGCACTTGCCGCGGAGACCCATGCCGACGTGGAGGTGTTCGCGCCGGTGAGCGCGCTGCTGGCGCGGCGTGCGGGGTTCGAACGTGCGCAGATAGCCGTGCAGAGCGAAAGGCGTGGCGCGTTGCAGCGATTCCTCGGCGAATGGCACGCGGCGCTGGCCGATGCGCCCGGGCAACGGCGCGTGCGGTGGGCGATCGATGTCGATCCTGCCGGCTTCGGCTGACGGCAGCCGCTATAATCAAAGGCTTTTCCCCTTACGGCAATTTCCGCGCGGTGAGTTGAAGCGATGAACGACGTGAAAGAGCAGTTACGGCAGGTGCTTGCCGCCGCGGTCGCGAGCGCCGTGCCGGACTGCGCCGACACACCGGTGGCGTTGGAGCGCCCGAAGCAGGCCGCGCACGGCGACTATGCGTCGAATGTGGCACTGGCCCTGGCCAAGCGGGCCCAGCGCAATCCGCGCCAGCTGGCGCAGGCGCTGCTCGACGCGCTGCCGGCATCGCTGCTGATCGAGCGCGCCGAACTTGCCGGCGCAGGCTTCATCAACCTGTTTCTCACGCCGGCCGCGCGCCAGGCCGTCGTCGCGCGGGTGCTGGAGGAGGGCGACCGTTTCGGCCGCGTGCAGACGCCATCGGGGCACCGGGTGATGGTCGAGTTCGTGTCGGCCAATCCCACCGGACCGCTGCATGTCGGTCACGGCCGCCAGGCGGCGCTGGGCGACGCCATCGCCAGCCTGCTCGAGACGCAGGGTCACACCGTCACCCGCGAGTTCTACTACAACGATGCCGGCGCGCAGATCCACAACCTCGCGCTGTCGGTGCAGGCGCGGGCGCGCGAAATCAACGGCGAAGCCGTTGCGTTTCCGGAGGACGGCTATCGCGGCGAATACATCCGCGAACTCGCCCAGCGCTATCTCGCGCAGCCGGCGCCGGATCTCTCCGACCTCGACGCGATAAGGCGCTTCGCCGTGGCCGAGCTGCGCCTCGAACAGGATCGCGACCTGCTCGCCTTCGGCGTCACCTTCGACCACTATTTTCTCGAGAGCTCGCTCTACGAGGACGGCCGGGTGGACGCCACCGTGGCGCGGCTCGTCGCGTCGGGCCAGACCTACGAGCACGAGGGCGCGCTGTGGCTGCAGACCACGGCCTTCGGTGACGACAAGGACCGCGTGATGCGCAAGTCCGACGGCACGTACACGTATTTCGTGCCGGATGTCGCCTATCACGTCACCAAATGGGAGCGCGGCTTCCAGGATGTCGTCAACGTGCAGGGCTCGGACCATCACAGCACGGTCACGCGCGTTCGCGCGGGCCTGCAGGCACTGCACATGGGCGTGCCGGCGGGGTATCCCGCGTATGTCCTGCACAAGATGGTCACCGTCATGCGTGGCGGCGAGGAAGTGAAGATCAGCAAGCGCGCGGGCAGCTACGTCACGCTGCGCGACCTGATCGACGATGCCGGCCGCGATGCGGTGCGGTTCTTCCTCGTCTCGCGCAAGGGCGACACCGAATTCGTGTTCGACATCGATCTCGCGCGCTCGCAGTCCGACGACAATCCGGTCTACTACGTGCAGTATGCGTATGCGCGCATGTGTTCGGTGCTGCGGCAGGCGGCTCTCGATCCAGCCACCGCAGTTGCGGCGATGCGCGAAACCGACTTGTCGGCGCTGGTGAGTCCCTACGAAGAAGCGTTGCTGCGGCGGATTGCCGACTATCCTGATGAACTTGCGATGGCGGCGCGCGAACATGCGCCGCATCAGCTTACGTTCTATCTCAAGGACTTGGCCCGCGATTTCCACAGTTACTATAATGCGGAGAGATTCCTGGTCGACGATCACAAAGTGCGGGACGCGAGGCTGGCGCTGGCCGTGGCAACGGGGCAGGTGCTGCGCAACGGGCTGGCGCTGCTCAAGATCTCGGCCCCGGAACAGATGTAGAGCCCGCGAGGGATACAAGGTCTGCACGCCGCCATGTCACGCTCCGCACCCTCCCGCCCGTCTCCCCCGCCACCCGCGCGGGCACGGGCCGCGTCGCCGCGGCATCGTGGCGCCGGCGGAACCCTGCTTGGCGTGTTCATCGGACTGGTGCTGGGACTGGGCCTCGCGGCCGGCGTGGCGTACTACCTGATGCGGGCGGGCAGCCCGTTTCCCGTAACCGGGAGCACGCGCGACGCGCGCGACCCGCCCAAGGCGGCGCGCGCCGACAAGGCCGATCCGGCGGCGGACAAGCCGCGCTTTGACTTCTACAAGATCCTGCCCGGTGCCGATGAGCCGAAAGCACAGCAGGAGGCGAAGAAGGCGCCGGACCGCATCGTGGCCGACCAGGCCAAGGAGCGCACGCCGGACAAGGGCGCGGTCAAAGCCGGCGACAAACCCGGCGAGAAGCCAGCTGAAAAGGCTGCCGACAAGCCTGCGGAGAAGGTTGCGAGCAAGGCTCCGGACAAGGCGGCAGCCGTCGACGCGCCGCCAGCGCCCAAGGCCGGTGAGCGGTTCTGGCTGCAGGCCGGGTCCTTCGCCACCGAGGCCGACGCCGAAAATCTCAAGGCGCGTCTGGCGCTGTCGGGCTGGCAGGCCAACGTGCAGCCGGGAACCCTGCCGGACAAGGGTGTGCGCTACCGGGTGCGACTCGGTCCCTACGACAACACCGATGAGCTGAACCGCATACGCAGCGACCTGGCACGCAACGGCTTCGACGTGGCGGTGATCAAATTCTAGAAAAGGGCGGCCATCGGGTCCCGGCACGGGAACTTGCGGTCGGCCTTATCGGCCCAAGCGACGTTCAAGACAATGCGCGGCGGCTTGCCGCGCGCCAACTCAGGGAGTCTGCATGAAGCATCAACAACACTTTGCGGCATGGCGCGGCCGGCTGCGCTCCGCGGCCGCACTGTTGGCCCTTACCCTCGTTACCGGCGCCTGGGCGCAGGACATGGTCGAGGGCCGCAATTACGTCAAGCTCAAGAATCCACAGCCGGTCGAAACGGGCAAGAACATCGAGGTGATCGAGTTCTTCTCCTACGGTTGCCCGCACTGTGGCGAGCTCGAGCCCCACCTGCAGGCATGGCTCAAGAGCAAACCCGCCGACGTGCAGCTGCGGCGCATTCCGGTGGTGTTCCAGCCGAAGTGGGAGAGCCTTGCCCGCGCGTACTACACGCTCGAGGCGATGGGCGAGGAAACCAAGCTGGCGCCGGACATCTTCAACGCCATCCACGTCAAGGGCAACCAGCTCTCGAACGACAAGGAATTCTTCGACTGGGCCGCGTCCAAGGGGCTGGATCGCAAGAAGGTCGAGGACCTCTACGGGTCGTTTGCGGTGGTCGGCAAGGTCAACCGCGCCAAGCAGCAGGCGCAGGTCTACCAGATCCAGTCCGTGCCCACGATCATCGTCGACGGCAAGTTCACGACCGGCCCGGAGCGCATGCCGAACGGCCACGCGGGCGTTTCCGCGGCCATCGATGCGCTGGTGGTCAAGGCGCGCGCCGACCGACCCAAGTCCTGACCGCGCAGGCGCAGTGCGCGTCTTCCTCACCGGGGCAACGTCCGGCATCGGTGAGGCGCTGGCGCACCACTATGCCGCTGCGGGTGCCACCCTCGGACTGGTCGCGCGCCGCGCCGTGGAGCTCGAACGGGTGGCCGCGGCGCTGCGTCCGGCTACGGTCGTCACCTATGTCGGCGACGTGCGCGACGCGCAGGTGCTGGCCGTGGCGGGTGCCGATTTTTGCAGTCGGTTCGGCGCGCCGGATATCGTCATCGCCAACGCCGGCGTCTCCCGCGGCACGCTGACCGAAGTCGCGGAGGATCTTCCAGCTTTTCACGCCGTGTTCGACACCAACGTGATGGGCATGGTCAACACGTTTGCGCCCTTCGTGGCCACGCTGCGGCGGGAGCGTCGCGGCATATTGGCCGGGGTTGCCAGCATTGCCGGCTTTCGCGGACTGCCCGGTGCGGCCGCCTACTCGGCCTCGAAGGCCGCTGCCATTTCCTGCCTTGAAAGCCTGCGCGTCGAGTTGCACGGCAGCGGTGTCGCCGTGGTCACGCTTTGCCCGGGCTTCGTCGCCACGCCGCTGACCGCGAAGAACCCCTACCGGATGCCGTTCATCATGCAGCCGGAGCGCGCGGCGCGGCTGATGGCGGCCGCGATCGCCCGGCGGCAGCGCTTCTACACACTGCCGTGGCAGGTGGCGTGGCTGGGACGCCTGCTGCGGGTACTGCCGCGACCGTGGTACGACCGCGCGCTGGCGGGGCGCAAGCGCAAGCCCCGGCACTTCGACTGAGGCGGCGGGCGTGACAGCGTTCGTCGACTGGGCCGATACGGTCCACGCGCCGGCGGCGGCGCCGGTGCGAATTGCCAGCCTGGTGCCCAGCCTCACCGAACTCCTCTTCGCGCTCGACCTCGGGCAGGAGGTGGTCGCGCGCACCGGGTTCTGCGTGCATCCGACGCCCGCGGTTCGGCGGATTCCGAAGATCGGCGGTACCAAGGACCCCGACCTCGCGCGTCTGCGCGCGCTGGCACCCACGCACCTCATCGTGAACGTCGACGAGAACCGGCGCGACGTGGTGGACGCGGCGCGCGCATTCGTGCCGCACATCGTGGTGACGCACCCGACGGCACCTGACGACAACCTGCGCCTCTTCGCACTGTTCGGCGCGATCTTCGGCCGCGAACGTGAAGCCGCGGTGCTTTCCACCGCGTTGATCGCTGCGCTGGCCGAAGCACGGGCGGTGGCGGCTGCGCTCCCGCGCGAACGCGTCCTGTACCTCATCTGGAAGGATCCGTGGATGACGGTGACGCGCGCCACCTATGTCGGCGCCACGCTTGCCGCAGCGGGCATGGATGTCGTGCCCGGCACCGCGGCGCAGCGGTATCCGGTGGTGAGCCATGATGACGCCGCGTGGCGCGACGCCGACCGGATTCTGATGTCGAGCGAACCCTATGCCTTTCGTGAGCGCGACCGCCGCGACCTGGCAGCGGCCACGGGCAAGCCGGTGATGCTGATCGATGGCGAATGGACCTCGTGGTATGGCGCGCGCGCTGCGCCGGGACTGCGCGCATTGGCCATGTGGCGACGCGGTCTCACTTCATGAGGGGGCGGCCGTACCGCGCGCAACGTGCTCGAATCACCACGGTCCCCTGGCGGGGCCCGTGGAGTTCGGTGAACTGCAGCCGGGTACGGCTTAGCGGCGATTCCTTGCGGCAGTCTGCCGCAGCCTGAACATCGCGATCAGCGCAGCCAGCACCATCAGGATGACGAGTCCCCACTGGGAAAGCGTGGGGATGTCCGCCGTCACCGGCACGAAGACAACCGCGATCGAATAATTCAACAGGCCCGCGCAGCCGTTGGCGTCCGTGGCCGCGATCGAGAAACTGAAGTTGCCCACGGTATTGACCGTGCCGGCGATCGTCCCGGTGGCGGGATTGAGCGACAGGCCGGGAGGCAACGAACCGGTGACGACACTGTAGGTGTAGGGCGCGAGTCCGCCGGATGCCGAGATCGTCTGGCTGTACGGCGTGCCGACGATGATGCCCGGCAACGAAGTGGGGCTGAGCGCGATTGCGGGACAGTTCGCGGCGATCACGATGACGTAGGGTCGGCTGCCGGGACAGCCGTTGGCGTCCGTGCCCTGGATCGTGAAATTGAACGTGCCGGTGCCCGTGGGGGTGCCCGTGATCGCGCCGGTGGTCGGATTGAGCGACAAGCCCGTGGGCAGCACCCCACTCGCAATGCTGTAGGTGTAGGGCGCCGCGCCACCGGATGCGATGACGGTCTGGCTATACGGTATCCCGATGGAGGCGACAGGCAGCGCGGACGGACCGATCGAGATCACGGGGCAGATGACGGGCGTGACGCCGCATGCGGAAATGTTGTTGCCGGCGAGGGTCGTGGCGCCGTTGCGCGCCAACGCCCGACCGGAAAGGTTGGCGCCGGTGTTCAGCGTAATGCTGGTGAGGGCAAGGATGTTTCCGGCAAACGCGGTCGTGGTGCCGAGCGTCGCGGAGCTGCCGACCTGCCAGAACACGTTGCAACTCGAGCCGCCATTGATGATCCTGACCGATGAACCGCTGGCGGTCGTGAGCGTGCTTCCCATCTTCAATACGAACACGGCGTTGGGATTTCCCAGCGCATCGAGCGTCAGGGTTCCGGTCAATTGCGCCGATGATGCAAAGCCATAGACGCCCGGCGTGAGGGTGAGGCCGCCCAGGTCCGTCCCCGTCAGGTCGACGAGTGTCGGCAGGGCGGCGGCGGTAACGTATGCCGTGGTGAGATCCACCTGCGCCTGTGCCGCGATCGCATCCGCCGAGTGAATGGTGGCAGGCGGGGTCACGATCCCGGGAGGAAACCCCGTGACTGCGGTGCCCGGGCTGACCCCGAGGCTTCCGGCGATGACGCTCGCCCCCGTATTGGTCACGGCCGAACCTGCGAGGACGCCGAAGTTGCCGGCGGTGCCAAGTGAGATCTGGGCGGAAGCGGATGTTGCCGCGAACAGCAATGCTGCGAGTCCGATGCCCGCAACGACACGCAGATGTTGCAGTGCCGTCCGGATTGACGGGGCGTGGTGCATGATGCTGTCTCCCTGCTTCATTTTCGAAGGAAGCAGCAGCGTTGCCGATGCGGAGAATTTCGTCTGTACGCTATCCAACATACGAGGACCCTCAGCGCGCGGTCCGGCCCGCAAAGAAAGAGGGCTGCCGTTGCCGGCAGCCCTCGTCTTAAACGTCGACCTGATGCGGCTTACATCGGCACGCGAATGCCCACGGTGATGGCCCAGAAATCGCCGTCGCCCTTGCCGGCGGTGGCATTGCCGGAAATGAAGCCGGTGACCTTGCCGAAATCGCGTGATACGCCGAGGTCGAACAGCCACCAGTTGTCATCCTGCTTGAAGCCGGGCACGGTGTAGGTCGTGCCCGCACCGACCGGACGCGCAGTGACCTGCCGGATGTCGTCCTGGAAGTTGTATTCCCACGTTGCGCGCGCAAACGGGCGGAACCCGCTGACGTTGCCCGCCACCTGCCAGCCAATGCTCGAAATCAGCGCATCGTTGTTCTGCTGGTTGTAGTTGAGCGTCGTGCTGTTGTTGCCAATCTCGGAAAACTGGCGCACGACGATCTTTTCGTAGGTCAGCTTGCCAAACGGGCCGTGATCCCAATCCTGGTACTTGAACCAGTACCCGCCCAGCAGCCGCGCGGTGGTGTGATAGCCCGTGGTGCTGCCCGATTCGGTGCGCGTGGTGGCGCCGAGCACGATGTTGCGATTGGTATCGAAGTCGAGGGTGCCCAAGCCCAGCGTCGCGCCGACGTACCACGGGCCTTCGCCATAGCCGCCGTAGAAGGTCATCGTGGGCTCGGTCAGCTTGAAGTCGCCGGCATTGTTGCCGAAGTTGCCCTTGTACTCGGAGTACGCGAACTGGATGCCCGCGAGCATCTTGTCCGACACCCGCATGTCGGCACCGACCGTGATCGTGTTGACGTTGCCGGTGCTGGACAGCCCCGTGCCGAAGATGTCTTCGTCGGCGTAGTCGTACGCGGCCCAGAACTGCAGCTTCTCGGGCCCGCCTTTGGAGTTGATTGCCGACATCATCCGGTTGTCCAGCGTGCGCCAGTTGGCGCGTTCGACGGCCATCGGCGCCTCGCCCAACGAGACCATCTGCATCGGCCCGGTGATCATCGAGGTGATCGCCGACGACAGGACGAGATCCGCGCCGGTGGTCGGGTGGACACTGTCGGCATACACCCAGGTCATGTTGCCGGTGGGGTCGCGCAGCGTGGACGGCGTGCATTGCAGCGAGCTCGACGTGGTGCACACCGGAACCGTGGTGTTGACGAAGCCGTAGAGTGCCGGCTTGGCGATGATCTCGTTCAGCAGCGCCGATGTGTTGAACTGGATGACCGAAACGCCTGAAGCGGCTAGCGCCGAACTGAGCGTTGAGTTGAAGAAGTTGGCGATGGCGGTGCCCTGCGCCTGGGCTGCCGCGCCTTGCGAGATCGCCGCCGGCGTCTTGCCGACGTCGGGCAGGTTCTGCACGATGATGTACTGCGCGCCGGCAGCGCGCAGGCGCGCAGCCTGGGCCGCGAGGTCGATGGCGGCCTGTGCCATCCCTGCCTGCAGCTGGGCCTGCGTGATCACGCCGCCGGCGAATTGCGCCGACAGCACGAAGAAGTCATTGGCGCCGCCCTGGATCTGGTACAGCGCCGTCGGGTTGAGCGGACCCTTGGCGATGAGCTGCGAAACCTGCTGCGCGATCGAGTAGTCGGGCACGCCGGCAGGCACGAGCGGCGACGGCGAATTGACGCGCGCGCCGCCCTGGGCGTAGTTGTTGCCGCCCTGGAATGACGGCGTCGACGTGAGGCCGAAGCCCTGGCTGACGTACATCGCGGCCGTGAGGCCGGGATTGGTCGTGAACCGCGACCCGTATTGCCCGGCGTCGCTCAGGCTGTCGCCGAAGGTGTATGAACCGGAAAATTGAGCGCTGGCAGAACCTGCGGCAAGCGCCAGGGCAAGCGCGCCGGCGACCAGCGACGGACGGAATCTCCGCATGATGATGTCTCCTCGTGGGTTGTGTGCAATGCTGCTCGGACTTCAACATTGGTCCGATTTCAACCGTTGATTCTAAACCTCTTTGACGTTTCGCGCCCGCGTGAGGCGGGTCAACGAACACTGGCACGACGGCGTTGTCGTAGTGGAGTCACAATGAGGCCTCAATGAACCTTTCGCGCCCCTCGCCCGCCCATCCCGGCACCCTTTCCGCCAATGCGCCGAGGCGACCTGTCGCAGGCATCCTGCTGACGTTCGCGATGCTGCTGTGCGCAGTCGTGGCAACCGCGCAGACGCCGGTGGACGAGGACCTGCCCGGACGGGTCGGACGCGTGGCCGAGGTGGCGGGCGAGCTCTTTCTGTCGCCGGCGGACGCGCCGGACCAATGGGCGCCCATCGGGCTCAATTACCCGGTCACCGGGGGCGACAACCTCTGGGTTGGCAACGACGGCCGCGCCGAAGTCGATTTTGGGGCCGGCCAGTTCCGCCTGGCGGGCAACACCAACCTGCACCTGTCGCGCCTCGACGATCGCCAGTTCGCGCTGTTCGTCGCCCAGGGTCGGGTCAGCGTGCGCATCCGTGTGCTCGATGCCGGCGAGATCGCGCGCGTCGATACGCCCAACGTCCAGATCGTGCTGACCCGTCCCGGGCTGTACCGTATCGACGTCAGCGAGGATCGCCTGCTGACCACGCTGGTGGTGCGCGAAGGCGAAGGCACGATGCTGACGCCGGGTGGCATCCAGCAGGTGCTCCCCGGCCAGACAGCCGCGGTCCAGGGTGCCGATCCGCGCTTTGCGGCGGTGCGCAATGGCGCCGGCATCGATGGCTTCGACACCTGGGTCATCGGCCGCGATCGACGTTACGAGCGCACGCGTGCCAACAACTACGTCTCGCGGGAAATGGTGGGCTGGGCCGATCTCGACGAGCACGGGACGTGGGCGCAGGTGCCCGAGCTTGGCGCGGTTTGGTACCCCACCGACGTCGCGCCCGATTGGGCGCCCTATCGCAACGGGTATTGGGCGCAGGTGGGGGGGTGGGGCCCCACGTGGGTCGACTATTCGCCGTGGGGCTACGCGCCGTTCCACTACGGCCGCTGGGCGTTCGTCGGCGGGCGCTGGGGCTGGACCCCCGGCGCCTATGTCGCGCGGCCGTTCTGGGCGCCGGCCCTCGTCGGCTGGACCGGCGGCGCGGCGTGGAGTTTCTCGGTGGCGGCCGGCGCCCCGGTCTACGGCTGGGTGCCGCTGGGGTGGGGCGAGCCGCTGCGCCCATGGTGGAGCCGGTGTTCGGATGGCTGCTGGCAGCGCCACAACCGGCCCTATGCGGTCGATGTATCGGTGCGGCCGGTGGTGCCGCCGTCGCGCTTCGTCAACATCAATGCACCGGGCGGGATGACGGCAATGCCGGCCAATGCGTTCGTCTCGCGTCGGCCGGTGGCGCAGAACATGGTGCCCGTGACCGGGGGCAACGTCGCGCAGGCGCCGCTGCTGACCTCGGCGCCGCTCGTGCGCAGCGACCTGGGACGCATCCCCGTCACCAGTGCCGCGGGTGGAGCGCCGCCGCCGGCGGCGTCGAATTTCTATCGGACCGGCCGGCCACAAGCTGATGCCGGCGTCGGTGCTGGGTTACGCCTACCGCCGGCACCTGCAAAGCCGCGTGTTCGGGGCCGTCGCCCGCGCCCTGCTGCCGCTGAAACAGCGCGACACACAAGCCGGCTTGAAGGGCATGACGGCGGTGGTGGCGGAACACGTCATCCC
>JANNYI010000129.1:0-3509 GCA_031410015.1 Betaproteobacteria bacterium
GCCCGGGTACTCGGTATAGATGATGACCTGAACGTCGGACAGATCAGGCAGCGCGTCCAGCGGCGTCTTCATGACTGCGTAGATGCCGCCAATGGTGACGAATACGGTTGCCAGCACCACGAGGAACAGATTCCGCGCCGACCACTCGATGATCTTGCCTAGCATGGGGTTCTTTTTCAGTGACCTTTGTGTGCTGCCGGCGCCGTCCCGGGGCTGATCGTTCCCGTGCGCGGCGCGATCTTCGTGATCACCCATTCGCCCGGCGACCGTTCGACGAACTCGAATGCAACGCTGGTCCCGGGTTGCAGGCCGGCGAGCAGCGCATTGTTGGCAGCCTTGAAGTCCATTGTCATTGCCGGCCAATTGAGCGTTGCAACCGGGCCGTGCGCAATGGACACGCTTCCAGTGTTGGTGTCGATGGTCTTGACCGCTCCCTCAGCTCGATGGCCTACGACCGGGGACTTGGAACCCGGTGTCGATGCGATCGCACCGCTGGCCGTCGAAGCTACCGGTCGCGCCGGCGTCACAGGAGTCATCGACGGTGGTGCCGTGCTCGCTGCAGCCGGATTTGCGCCGTGTCCCGAGTGACCGAAGCCACCAATGGCGGCCTTGAGATTGCTTTCGGCGTCGATCAGGAAATTGGCAGCCACCACCACTTGCTCGCCGTCCCTTACACCGCTCATCACCTCGACGTAAGTGTCGGTGCGGTTTCCCAGCTTCACTTCACGGGGCTCGAAGCGGCCCTCGGCGAGCTGTACCAGCACGATCTGGCGCGTGCCACTGTCGATGACGGCGGATATCGGCACCGTCAGTACTTTCGCTTTGCCACCCACCGGCAACTCGACCTGCGCGAACATCGCTGGCTTGAGCAACTGACCTGGATTGCCGATCTCCAGTCGCACGGAAATTGTTCGCGTTTCCGGCTTCAGCGTGGGATAGATGTAAGTGATGGTGCCGGCGAAGTTCCGATCAGGATAAGCGCTGATGCTGACCTTGGCCTTGCTGCCGGTCCTGACCTGGGCAATGTCCTGTTCGTACACGTCCGCCATGACCCATACCGACGACAGATCGGCGATCTGGTAGAGACTGTCGCCGGGCATGAAACGCATGCCCTGGACGGCCTTCTTTTCCATGACGATGCCGGAGACTGGCGAACGGTACGTCAAGGTTCGGCGTGTCTCTCCGGATTGGGACAAGGCGCGCACCTGCTCTTCGGAAATGTCCCAGTTCTTGAGCCTGGCAAGACTGGCATCGGCGAGGCGTTTCATCCCGGCCTGCGGCGCGTCGCCCGCATCCTTCAGCGCTTTGACCGCCTCGGTAGCGATTGCAAATTCGCGCTGCGCGGACACCAATTCCGGGCTGTAGACCTCGAACAGTGGCTGCCCCTTGCTGACTGCCTGGCCGGTTGAATTGACGAAAAGCTGCTCCACCCAGCCTTCAAACTTCGGCGCGATGGCATAGACGCGCCGCTCGTCGACCTCGATGCGACCAACCGCCTTGATGACCTTGTCCAGCGAGCGCATCGCTGCCGCTTCGCTCCGTACGCCGAGCTTTTGCACCTTGTCGACGCTGATCTTGATCTGATTGGTTCCAGCGTCAGGTTCTTCCCCGTCGTAGACCGCGATGTAGTCCATCCCCATCGGGTCCTTCTTCGGGACCGCGGAGGTATCGGCCAATCCCATTGGATTGCGGTAGTACAGAATCTTCCGCTCGACCTTGGCGTTGGTCGTGGCAGTCATCGCCCCGTCCCCAGCGACCTGAGTTGGTACGGCAGTCTGGGTTCGGTTGCCCCACCAATAGCCCCCACCAACGCCCAAGGCGACGGCAAAGGCCGCTGCGAGCAGGGTTGCTTGCCCGTTCATAGATCTTCTCCCAACAGTCGCTCGATCGCCGCAAGTCTGCCTTGCGCCTCGGCTTGTGCCTTCAGCCGATCCTGCTTGGATTTGCGAATCTGTCGCTGCGCGTCGAGCAACGTCGCGAAATCCACCTTGCCGGTCTCGTACCCGGCAAGCGCGGCCTGCAACGTCGCCTCGGACTGCGGAAGGAGGCTGGTTGTCGTCAATATTTCGATTCTTTGGGCAGACTTCAGTCCGGCGAGATTCTCGAACAGTTCGCCGATGAGCCGATTCGCCACCGCTTCCTTTTGGGAGCGCGCTGCCGATAGCATCGACCCAGCTTCCGCTTCCTGCGATCGTCTCGTTTCCTGCTGTAGCGGGATGTTGACTTCGAGCATCACTTCCCATTCACCGATGCGAGACCCCATCTGGATCGGCGATATCCCGATGGCGAAATCAGGGTAGCGATTCCGGTACGTCAGTTCGCGACTCTTCTCAGCCGCACGAATGCGTGCATCGTTGGAGAAGAGTTGCGGATTGTGGGTGCGCAGCCGATCGACCAACTCATCCTCTTCAAGTCGTGCCGGAGGAGGAACGGGACGCAGCCGCTCCGGGACCGCCAATGGCGCCGCCGCCCTGCGTGCAAGCAGGCTGTTCAACATTGCCTGTACGCCGGCTCGCTCTCCCTCCTGCAGCAGCAATTCCCCCTGCATGGTCGTGCGCTCGACCTGGGCACGGATCACATCCTGCTGCGGGACCAGACCGCTTTCGTAACGCACCAATGCAATTCGCTCCAGCCGGGTCAGAAGGTCGAGAATCTCGCGAGTGAGCTGCTCGCTGTTGACCACCAGGTAGTAACGCGCGTAGGCAGTCTTGACGCTCGCGGCAAGCTCGGACCAGGTTGTCGCCACCCGTGCCTGAAACTGCTCGGCATCGGCTTGCGCGACATCGCGCTTGAGGTCCCGCTTGCCCCAGAAGGGAAGGGGCTGGACGAAGGTGTATTTGGTGCTGCCTACCTTGTTGGGCAGCAGGCTCGGCGACGCATCGGATCCCGCGTTGGTGATGTTCTGCAATTCCATCCGAAACAACGGATCGGGGAACGCGCCCGCGGGATACACGCGCTGCGCCGCCGCGTCGGCCTCATAGCGCATGGCCGCGTATTCGGGGTTCGCACGGGCATATTCGAGAAGGCCCTCGACGCTGGCACCAAGCGGCAACTCCCCGGCGCTCCCGAAGGTAGGAAAGACGACCACCGCCACTCCCAGCATTGCCAGGCGCATGAAGTGTTTGGGTCCCATTCGAATCCTCCCGCGGATGCCATGCATGATACCTGCAAGAGTTGCATACGCGGATTGCTCCTTTGGCTTCGGTGCAAAGGGCTGTGGCGTTTGCAACCAGCTATTTTGCCGGCTGCAGGGCAACGACAGTGAGCGCACCATTCACATTTTCAGCGACAAACTTGATCTTGCTGCCTTCCTTCAAAGTGTCGAGCCAAGTGCGGTTCGTCACCAGAAAGGTCATGGTCATTTGCGGCATGCCCAGATTCGTCAATGCTTCGTGTGCAATTGTTACGCTGCCCGCTGCCTTGTCGACCCTCCGTACCACTCCATTGACCATCGCCATTGGCGCCTGGGTCGCCGGCGCGACGCTGTGGTGTGCGGAATGATCGGTTTG
>JANNYI010000130.1:0-1813 GCA_031410015.1 Betaproteobacteria bacterium
GAGATGATCTTCAACCCGAGCGCGTTCAACGCGCGTACCGCGGACTCGCGTCCCGGGCCGGGGCCCTTGATGCGCACTTCGAGGTTCTTGACGCCGCACTCGGCGGCGGCGCGACCGGCGGCTTCAGCCGCGACCTGCGCCGCGAACGGAGTCGACTTGCGCGAACCCTTGAAGCCCGCGCCGCCGGAGGTTGCCCATGAAAGCGCATTGCCCTGGCGGTCGGTGATCGTGATGATCGTGTTGTTGAAGGACGCGTGGATGTGCGCGATGCCTTCGGTCACGTTCTTCTTGACCTTCTTGCGGGCGCGCGCCGCGGTAGCCTTCTGGGACGGTTGCTGTGCCATCGTCGTTGTTCCTCAAACCTTCAGATTTGTTCGGGCCGTGAAGCTCGAGCCTTACTTGGTCACGCCCTTGGCGAGCGCGACGGTGCGGCCCTTCTTCGGACCCTTGCGGGTACGGGCATTGGTGCGGGTGCGCTGGCCGCGGACCGGCAGGCCCTTGCGGTGACGCGAGCCGCGGTAGCAGCCAAGATCCATCAGCCGCTTGATGCTCATCGTGTTCTCGCGCCGGAGGTCGCCCTCGACGGTGAACTTGCCGACCTGCTCGCGGATCTTGTCCATCTCGCCATCGGACAGGTCCTTGACCTTGGTCGCCGGCAGAATGCCGGTGACCGCGCAGATCTTCTTCGCGCGGGTGGGGCCGATGCCGTAGATCGCCTGGAGGGCGATCACGGTGTGCTGGTGGTTCGGGATATTGACGCCTGCAATACGGGCCATGTTCTTTAACCTGTCTTAGTCTGGTGGTGACGTGCCGACATCAACCCTGGCGCTGCTTATGGCGCGGGTCGGTGCAGATCACGCGCACAACACCGTTGCGCCGAATGATCTTGCAGTTGCGGCAGATCTTCTTTACCGAAGCCAATACTTTCATCATTCACTCCGTTCGCTATTTCGCGCGGAAGGTTATCCGCGCCCGGGACAGGTCATACGGGGAAACTTCCACCGTCACCTTGTCTCCCGGCAAAATCTTGATGTAATGCATCCGCATCTTCCCCGAGATATGCCCCAGCACCACATGCCCGTTTTCGAGCTTCACGCGGAACGTGGCATTGGGCAGCATCTCGACGACTTCGCCCTGCATTTGAATCGTGTCTTCTTTCGCCATCAGCGCGTCGGCAGTCCGCCCTTGAAGTTGGCCTTCTTGAGAAGGCTTTCATACTGCTGCGACATGAGGTACGCCTGCACCTGGGTCATGAAGTCCATCGTTACAACCACGATGATCAGCAGCGACGTTCCACCGAAATAGAACGGCACGTTTTTCCACGCAATCAGAAAGTTCGGGATGAAGCACACGATGACCAGGTAGATGGACCCGAGCAGCGTGAGCCGCAGCGTGATCTTCTCCAGGTACTTCGCCGTCTGATCGCCCGGGCGGTAGCCTGGAATGAACGCTCCGCCCTTCTTCAGGTTGTCCGCCGTTTCCTTCGGGTTGTACTGCAACGCCGTGTAGAAAAAGCAGAAGAAAATGATGGCCGACGCATACAGCAGCTCGTGGATCGGCTGTCCCGGTCCCAGCGTGGCCGCGAGGTCGCGCAGCCAGATCATGCTGTCACCCTGGCCGAACCATTGCGCGAGCGTGGCCGGGAACAGGATGATCGACGACGCGAAGATCGGCGGAATCACGCCGGCCATGTTCAGTTTCAGCGGCAGGAACGAGCTCTGCCCCTGGTACACCTTGTTGCCCACCTGGCGCTTCGCGTAATTGACCAGGATCTTGCGCACCGCGCGCTCGACGAACACCACGAAGGCCGTGA